>JBCDGX010000256.1:0-7859 GCA_038750805.1 Myxococcota bacterium | reverse complement strand
GCGAAGGGGTGTGCGTTGCCATCGCGGGTCACCTCGGTCAGAAGCGCGTGGGGCGCGGCGTCCCGCTGGGCGCCGAGGGCCTCGAGGGCGGCTTCGAGGGCCCGCGGAGGAAGGCCGGCCTTCACCCGCTCCTCGACGGCCGCGGCGAGGCTCGCGTCGCGGTAGCGCCCGGCGGCGCGGAAGAGCGGCGCCAGCTCGCGCGCGTCCCCCTCGTCCGGCTCGCTCACGAGTCGCGTCAGCGCCACGACGGCGGCCTGGGTCTTGGCCTCGCCGAGGGCCTCGGCCCATTGGGCGCGCACCCCCCAGAAGCTCTCCTTCCGGTAGGCGTCCGTGAGCGCCTCGAGGGCCGTGCGCGAGCCGCGCTTGGCGAGGAGCCGTCCCCCCTCGATGCGCCCCGTGACGTCCGGGCTCTCCAGCAGCGCCAGCTCGAGCGGCTCGAGCACGTCCAGCTCGACGCCGAGCAGCAGCTTCTGGCCCGGGTCGACGCGCACCCGCTCCGGCGCCGTCTTCATGGCGACGCGGCGGACGAGCTTCGGGCCGTCCATACGAACGGACGTTCGGTGCTCGTCCCCGGAGGCCGTCCAGCCGAGCTCGAGGGGCAGGTCGAAGACCGGGATGCCTCGCTTCGCGTCCGCCTGGGTCTGCTCGAGCTCGAACGCGCCTTCCTGGCGCGAGGCGTCCCAGCGAAAGCGTGCCTTCAGCTTCGGGTAGCCCGGCGAGCGGAGCCAGTCGTCGAAGAAGCGCGCGAGGCTTCGGCCGCTCGCCTCCTCGAGCACGGCCCGGAAATCGTCGGTCTCGGCCACGCGCCCGCCGAAGCGCTCGAGGTAGGTCGTCGTCGCCGACCAGAAGACCTCGTCGCCGAGCAGGCGCCGGAGCATGTGGAGCCGCATGGCGCCGCCCGGGTAGAGGTGCCGGTCGTACATGTCCCAGCTGGTCTCGAAGCGGCGCGTCACGATGGGGCGCGCGTAGCGCTCGTCGGACTCCTTCATGTACTGGCGGGCGCAGACCCAGCGATCGTAGGCCGCCGCGTCGTGGCCCTCGTCGTGCTCGAGCCAGCAGCTCTCCATGTACGTGGCCCAGCTCTCCTTCAGCCAGGCGTGCGCGTAGTCGCGGCACACGACGTGGTCGCCGAACCAGGCGTGGGCCATCTCGTGGAGGTTCACGATGTCCACGAGGGGCTGCTCCTCCGGCGCGAGGTCCTCGTCCACGACGAGGCGCGCGTCCCAGCTCACGAGGGAGATGTTCTCCATCGCCCCGCCGATGCCCGGCGCCGCGAACTGGAAGTACTTCGGGTAGGGGTAGGGGACGCCCAGGCGCTCCGGCAGCCAGCGGAGCATCTCGCCGGTGCGGCCGAAGGCGCGCTCGAGGTCCTCGGGGCTGAAGGCGGGCTTCGGCGCGAAGGCGGCCACCGGAACGCCCTCGACCTCGCCTTCCTCGTAGACCGCGAACTCGCCCACGGCGAAGCAAGTCAGGTAGCTCGGGCAGGGCTGCTCGAGCACCCAGCGCGCCGTCTTCGTCCCGTCGCCGTGGCGCTCCTCGCCCTCGAGGCGCCCGTTGGCGAGGATCACCAGCGCCTCCGGCGCGCGGATGCGGAACCGGAGCGTCGGCCGCACCGCGGGCACGTCCACGGTGGCGAACCAATGGCGCGCGCGCTCCGTCTCGTGGTCCGTCACGGCGAAGAGCGGGGCGTCGGGCACGGCCTCCGTCGGCTTGGAGAAGAAGAGGCCGCTTCGGGGATGCCGGACCGCATAGCGAAGCACCACCTCGCGCGTCTCGCCGCGCGCGAAGGGCGTCTCGAAGGCGAGCTCGATGCGCTCACCGTCGTAGCCGTGGCGGACCCCTTCGCCCTCCACGCGGAGCTCGAGGAGGTCGACCCCGTGCAGCTCGAGCGCGTCGGCGCCGGCGTCGTTGGCGCGAAGGGTGTGCGTGACGACCGCGTCGAGGCGCGCGGCCTCGAGGTCGAGGCGAAGGTCGAGCTCGACGTGAACGGGCTCGAGGCGGAGGTCCGGGGCGTAGTGACGGGCGGTCTCCGGCGGCGCGAACTCGCCGTTTCGGCGGAGCGCCGTGCCGGCCACGTCTTCTCGGGTGCGCGCGTCGGTTCGGAAGCGAAGCTCGAGGTCGGAGACGGTCACCGAAGCCTCATAGCACCTCGCCGGGCGCCCGGCGCACGACGACGCCGACGAGGTACACGCCCCAGGTCGAGCGCGGTGCGCGCCGGTGCGCGACCGCCACCTGCACCTCGAGGGGGCCCGGCGTGAGGAGTGGCTCGGGAACCTCGAGGCCGCGAAGATCCAGCGTCTGGATGGAGAAGGCCTCGACGGCGCCCCCCACGGCCTCCGCCGCCTCGGCGAGCACCGCGTCCAGCGCTTCCTGGCGCGTGGCCTCGCCGACCTGGACGCGGCGCAGGGCTCGGCCGAGGCCGTCGTAGCCCCGGAGCGGCTGCGCGCCGGGCAGGCCGCGGCCGAGGCGGGCTCGCTGGATGGCCGAGAGGATCGCATCGCCCGCCGCGGCCTCCGTGAGCGCGTCACCGTGCGTCTGCCAGGTCGCCGTGAGCGCGGCCATGCCCCGCGGCGTGACCTCCGCGCCGATGGCGGCGACGCGGGCCGCGGGGTCGAGGAAGAGGCGACGGATGTCCGGGTCGAGGAAGCAGGTCGTGAGCCAGGCCGCGGCGTCCGGGGGCCCGAGCAGCATGGACCCGACGTACCCTCCGTCGCGGAGCGGGGGCGCCCCGGTGATCGCGCTCCCGGCCACGATGGCGAGGCTGAGCTCGTCGCCGGCGGCGCCGCCGAAGCGCGGATCGACGGCAGCGCGAACCAGCCCGTCGAGGCGCGCGGACTCCTCGCGGCTCAGCGTCAGCGCGGGGAAGCCCGCCTCTGCGCGGACGTCGTTGAAGGCCTCGATGGTGAGCTCGGCGAGGTCGGCCGCGCGGGCGATGGGACCCGGTTCCCCGCGTGCCGCCACGGGCCCTCGCGCGTCCACGTCCGGACGCCGGCCGACGAAGTTGGCGAGGCGCTGGGCGAGCAGCGCGCCCTCCCCGATCGTCAGGCTGATGCGCGCGAGCGGGTCGCCGGGCGCGAGCTGGCAGCGCATGCGGAAGCGCGGGAGAGGGATGCCGGGATCGACCTCGCACGCCGCGTAGCCCTGGTCGCCTCGGTTGATGGTGCCGCCGATCCAGTTGGGGGTGCTCCCGAGGACCTCGCCGGCGACCTCGACCTCTCCCGTTCGGCGCGCGAGGGGTCGCGGGGTCTGCGTCCGGACCCGCGGGACGGCGTGGGCGAGGGCGAGGAAGGCCTTTCCCGCGCTCGAGGCCAAGGCGGCGCCGACCTCCCCGGGACCGAGGTCGACGAGCACCGCCCGGAGTCGCGACACGACCCGCGCGCGGTCGCCGGGGGCCAGGCTGGTGAGCCGTCCGCCCGGCGGCAGGTCGAACCCGATGCCCGCCGCCCGCACGCCGTCGGCGGGGACGCCGCAGCGCGCCATGGCGAACTCCTCGTAGGCCGGAGCAGGCGGCTTCCCCTCGCTCAGGAAGACGCGCGCCTCCGCGCTCGCGACGCAGCGCATGCCCTCGGTCGCCTCGACCTCCGGCAGCGGCACCTCCCCTTCGCTCGCCAGGAGATCGGCCAGAATGGCGCCGGCGAAGCTGGCGCGCTCGTGGGGAGCGCGGCGCGGGCTCTCGGGCATCTCCGCGAGCTGCCAGGGAAAGGGCACGTAGGCCCGGTCCTGCGCGAAGGCCTCGATGGGGCCCGCTTCGGCGACCAGCGCCTGAACGCGATCGACCGTCGGGAAGGGAAGAGAGACGTCCACGGCTTCGGCCGCGGGTGCGGCGCGCGCCGCCTCGTCCCCCGCCGGGTCGTCGGCCGTGTTGGTCGGGGCCCCGCGGGAGGCGCCGCGCTCGGCGGCCGGCCCCGCGCAGCCCAAGAGCAGTAGAACGAGCGCCGGGGGGCCGAGTCGCGACATCGGCCGGACCCTACGTCAGGCGCGCCCCGAGGGGCGAGCGTCGCCGGGCCTGGCAAGCTCCCCCCATGAGCGACCTGCACCGCGAGGTCGGGGGCGACGCGCGCGTCGTCTTCACACCCATCGGCGTCGTCCGCTCCCCGCATCGGGAGAAGGCCGACGCGCCCCGGCAGCCGCGCGCCGCGGAGGGCGCGCGGGGCACCCTCGAGCTCTTCGCCGGTCGCGGCTACGAGGACGGGCTCGCGGACCTCGAGGGCTGGGACGGGATCTGGGCGCTCTTCGTCTTCGACCGCGCCACGGGGTGGCGTCCGAAGGTTCGTCCGCCGCGGAGCGCGACCAAGCGCGGGGTCTTCGCGACGCGCGCGCCGCATCGGCCGAACCCGCTGGGCATGAGCCTGCTCCGGCTGCTCCGGGTCGAGGGACGTTTCCTTCACGTCGAGGGGCTGGACGTCCTCGATGGAACCCCGCTCCTCGACGTGAAGCCCTACGTGCCCTGGGCCGACGCCTGGCCCGATGCGCGCACGGGGTGGCTCCGCCCGGAGGCCGGGAGCGACGAGCGAGGGCGCCCCCGGGACCCGGGACCGATCTGGGAGGTGCGCTTCACGGCCCACGCGCTCGCCCAGCTCGCCTTCCTCGAGGAGCGGGGCGTGAGCCTTCGTGGCCGCGCGGAGGCGCAGCTCTCCCTCGGCCCGCAGCCGCACGCCTACCGGCGCATCCGGCCCGAGGGAGAGGGGTTCGTGCTGTCCATCAAGTCGTGGCGGCTCGCGTTCCGAACCGTCAACGAAAGGGAAAAACGCACGATCGAGGTCGTCGAGGTGCGGAGCGGCGAGAAAGCGAAGCGCGTTCACGACGACGCGGCGCTGGCGATCCATGCTGCGTTTCGCACCCACTTTTCGTGCGCGGGAAGTTGACGACCCCGCAAACTCGACACACCACTGCGACTTCTTTCCCTCGGCGGGCGAGGGTGTCGAGGTCGCGACGTGAACGCGATCAATTTTTGTCGAGGTTACGTTGACGTCCTCGATTCTTCGCCTAAACAGGGAGTCGCTGGGGGCCGGCGAACGGACATGCCCCCGATACGAAGGAGCATTTCATATGCGTAAGCACGCTTGGTTGGCACTACTCGTGTCTCTTCCCCTCGCGATCGCCTGTGGCGACGACGACGGCGGCAGCAGCACGACCGACGACATGGGCATGACCGACGTCGACATGGGCATGACCGATGACGACATGGGCATGACCGACGACGACATGGGCATGGAGAACACCTGCGGTCAGACCATCAACGATCCCCCCTGCTTCCTGGAGCAGCTCGCGGCTGAGGACGACACCCAGACCCTCGCCGCGGTGATCAACGCCATCCTCCTCTGCGTGGACGGCGCCGCTGGCAACCTCGCCGGCCTCGACCTCCTCGCCCCGACCCGCACCATCTTCGCGCCGAACAACGACGCGGTCGGTGCGGCCGCCACGGCGCTCGGCGTCGACTTCGCAACCATCGCCGGCAAGATCGAGGCGGACGCCACCTGCGGCACCCTCACCGAGGAGGAGACGGGGCAGCTCAACACGCTCTTCGGCATCATCGCCTACCACATCATCGACGGTCAGTTCTCGGCCGCCGACCTGGCCTCGAACGAGGACGGCTTCGTCCGCACGGTCATCGGCCAGCTCGAGGGCGGTGACGGCGTCAAGGCGTACCTCAACGAGGCCGGTGACGGCATCCGCTACGTCGACACCTCCAACGCGGAGACCGAGGCGGGCGTGGACCGCGCCGACGTCGCCGTCACCATCGGCGCTGGCGACCCGGCCACGACCATCCACGTCATCGACGCGGTCCTCCTTCCGCCCAGCATCCCGGCCGTCGCCATCCTCGAGGGCCTCACGGGCCTCGTCGGCGCCGTCCTCGGTGCGGCCCCCATCGGTGAGACGCCGGTCATCGCGGCGCTCGCCAACCCGGCCGCCGAGCTGACGGTCTTCGCCCCGGACAACGCCGCCTTCGGCATGCTCGAGGCGCTTCCGGACCCGGAGCCCCTCCGCGACATCCTCCTCTTCCACGTCGTGGACGACTACGTCCTCTCGGGCGACCTTCCCGAGACGGCCACCACGCTCGCCACGCTCGACCTCACCTTCGACGCCAGCGGTGACCCCGTGACCATCAACGGTGGCTCCGGCGCCGACGGTGGCGCCGACATCATCGCGGTCGACATCCAGGCCTCGAACGGCGTCGTGCACCTCATCAACCGCGTGCTCCTCCCGCCCGCCGGCGAGTGACGCACACCTGAACCGAGCGCGGGCCGCCTTCCTCTGGGAGGCGGCCCGTTCTCTTTCCGTCGGCGCGTTTCGGCGCTCGCCGCGGACCTCGCGCGCACCCAGGGAGACCCCATGGCCTTCGACGATCATGACTTCGCCACCGTCGTCGCGAACATTCGCGCGTTCGTGCAGGAGCGCGCCTGGGAGCCGTTTCACGACCCGAAGAACCTGGCCATGGCCGTGGTCAGCGAGGCCGGGGAGCTCGCCGCCGAGCTGCGCTGGGTGCCGGGCGCCGACGCGGACGCCCATTGCCGGGACCCGAAGCATCGCGAGGCCATCGCCGACGAGGCCGCCGACGTGGCGATCACCCTCTTCATGTTCGCGGACCGCATCGGGCTCGACCTCCGCTCGGCGATGACGCGGAAGCTCGAGAAGAACCGCGCCAAGTACCCCGTCGAGGAGTGGCACGGCCGCTGAGCGGGAGGCTCAGTCGTCCTTCGTCGGCGCTGGCGCGAAGCGGAGGTAAGGCGTCAGCTCGGTGAAGCCGCCCGGGAAGCGCGCCTTCAGCTCCTCCGGGTCGCGGAGGTAGGGGACGATGAGCACGTCGTCACCGCTCTCCCATTGCGCCGGCGTCGCCACCGGGTGCGCCTCGGTGATCTGGATGCCGTCGAGGAGACGAAGGACCTCGACGAAGTTCCGCCCCGTCGTCAGCGGGTAGGCCAGCGTTGCGCGGACCTTCTTGTCCGGGTCGATCACGAGCACGCTCCGCGCCGTGAGCTTCGTGCTCATCGCCGGGTGGATCATCGCGTAGGCGCGCGCGACCTCCGAGCTCGGGTCGGCGACGATGGGAAAGCCCACCTTCACCTCCTGCGTCGCCTCCACGTCGGGCACGAAGCCCTCATGAGCGTCGAGCTCGTCCACGCTGAGCGCCAGCACCTTGCAGCGCCGCCGCTCGAACTCCGGGAGCAGGCGCGCGACCGCACCGAGCTCGGTCGTGCAGACGGGCGCGTAATCGGCCGGGTGCGAGAAGAAGACGACCCACGAGTCCCCCGCCCACTCGTGGAAACGCAGGGTCCCGTGCGTGCTCTCGGCCTCGAAATCCGGGGCCAGCGATCCGAGCTTCAGGCTCATCGTCGTCTCCCGCGCCGGCGTGTCCCGGCGCTCAGGCGCCGCGAACCATGGCCCTCGCTCGGTCGCGCCAGCCGGCGAGCCGTTTGCGCGGCGCCTTGAGGGCCGCCGCCACCTCGTCGAGGGCCTCGTCGTCGAGGGAGGCCAGCGCCTCCGTCGTCGGCACGCCCGCGCCCTTCAGCGCGCGCGCGTACTTCGGGCCGATGCCCTTCACGTCCGTCAGGGCGCCGCTCGACGCGGCCGCGGGGGGCGCCGGCGCTTCCGCCTCGGACGGCTCCGTAGCCGGCTCCGGCTCCGCGGGTGTCGACTTGGCGTGCGGCGGCGCCTCCGCCGGCGGCGCTTCGGAGACACGGGCTTCGAGCGCGTCGAGGCGGGCGGCGAGCGCCTCGAGCGAAGGCGAGGCGGGACCGTCGAGCCGTTCGGTCAAGGCGTGCACCCGAGCCTCGAGGGCGATGATGCGTGGGTCGCCCGCGGGATCCCTCATCTCCGCCACCCGCGTTCGGAGCCCCGTGAGCGCGCCCTCGAGCGCG
>JBCDGX010000255.1:0-7868 GCA_038750805.1 Myxococcota bacterium | reverse complement strand
GGTGCCTTTCGAGGGTTGCTGAAGGGGCGAGACCCTCCGCGAGCGGGGTCATCGCCTGCTGTCGTCGAAGGTGGGCCTCGCCTTCCTAGCGGGGCGTCCTTCGGAGGCTCGGGCGGAGGGGCTCGCGCGCGGCGGCCCCACCTCTCCGGCCGAGATCAGCCGCCGCCGAGGAGCGAGAGCGCGATGGTCGGCGTCTGGTTCGCCTGGCCGAGGACCGTGGTGCCGGCCTGCATCAGGATGTTCGCCCGGGTCAGCGCGGCGCTTTCGGCGGCCACGTCCGTATCCCGGATGCGCGAGTTCGCGGCCGAGAGGTTCTCTCGGGCGGACTGGAGATTCGTGATGGTCACCGCCATGCGGTTCTGCAGCGCACCGAGGTCCGCGCGTTCGCTCGAGACGTCGCTGATCGCTTCATCCAGAACGGAGAGCGTGGCCTGCGCGCCGGACTGCGACGAGATGGTCTGCGCCGCGACGGTGCCGCCGGAGCCGCTCCCGCCGAGCGTCGAGGTGCTCATGGCGTCGATGTTGGCGGTGAGGCGATCGGCGGTCGTGTTGTTGATGCCGATCTGGAAGTCGAGGCCCGTGGCCGTGCCGTCGAGGAGCTTCTTGCCGTTGAACTCCGTGACCTGCGCGATGCGGTTGATCTCCTGCTGGAGCTGGTCGAACTCCTGCTGGAGGAAGCCGCGCTCGCGGTCCGCCAGCGTGTCCGTCGCGGACTGCATGGAGAGCTCACGCATCCGGATGAGGATGCCGCTGATCTCGTTCATGGCCGCCTCGGCCGTCTGCAGCAGGCTGATGCCGTCGTTGGCATTCCGCTCGGCCTGGGAGAGCGAGCGAATCTGCGACTTCAAGCCCTCGCTGATGGCGAGGCCGGCGGCGTCGTCGCCGGCGCGGTTGATCCGAAGTCCGCTCGAGAGTCGCCCCATCGAGCTGTCCAGCATCAGCTTCGTCTTCGACAGGTTCCTCTGTGCGTTGATCGACGAAACGTTGGTCTGTACCGAAATCACGGCTACCTCCTCCTTGAGATGCGTGGGGACCGTCCTCTGTCCCCGAGGGGAGCATCCTTGCTCCGCCCAGGTCCTCGGATGTCCGGGAACGCGTCTTTAGAGGAGGGCCCACGCCGGGGGGCGCGATGGGACCTCGCCCGCTCCCGACGCACGCGCCGGGAGCGGGAGGTCACGCCTTCTTAGAGAAGGGACAGGGCCAACGAGGGCGCCTGGTTGGCCTGCGCCAGAACACTGACGCCGGCCTGCTGAAGGATGTTGTTTCGCGTGAGCGCCGCGGTTTCTTCCGCCACATCGACGTCGCGGATTCGCGAGTTGGCAGCCGAGAGGTTCTCTCGAGCCGAGGCCAAGTTGGACGCCGTCACCTGAAGTCGATTCTCCGTGGCACCGATGGTCGACCGGGCCGAGACGACATCCGCGATGGCGGAGTCGAGCACGGCGATGGAGGACTGGGCACCGCTCTGCGAGGTGATGGCCTGCGCGGAGATGGTGCCGCCGGAGCCGCTTCCGCCGAGGGCCGTCGAGCGGACGTCGGCGAAGTCGATGGAGATACGATCGTTCGAGGTGTTGTTGATGCCGACCTGGAAGTTGATGCCGGTGGCCGAGCCGCTCAGGAGGGTGGTCCCGTTGAACTCGGTGACGGCCGCGATCCGGTCGATCTCGGCCTCGAGGGCCTGGAACTCCTGGTCCAGGTAGCCCCGCTGCGTGTCGTCGATGGTGTCGGTGGAAGCCTGAACGGCGAGCTCCCGCATCCGTCCCAGGATGCCGGAGACCTCGTTCATGGCGCCCTCCGCGGTCTGCAGCATGGAGATGCCGTCGCCGGCGTTCCGCTCGGCCTGGCCGAGGCTGCGGACCTGTGCCTTCAGGCTTTCCGAAATCGCGAGGCCCGCCGCATCATCGCCAGCGCGATTGATGCGGAGACCGCTCGAGAGCTTCTGGAAGTTGCCGGAGAGCGCACTGGTGGTCGAGGACAGGTTTCGCTGCGCGTTCAGGGACTGAACGTTCGTGACGATGCTCAGCATGTTGGTTTCTCTCTTCCTTGAGGTTGTGAAGAGGCCCCACGATGGTGGTGGTGCGGGACCTTTCTACGGGGGCACCCATGCCCCCGCGGAACACTTCTCCTCGGTTGGAAGCGAGCAACGCCGTGCTGTCTTCGACTCGCGGCTGAGAGGTGCTCACCTCTCGCTGCGTCATGACGTTTTTTGCCTCAAGCTGAGCGGGCGTTCGTCCGAGACCCTAGTTGGATGACCGGGACTGGATCGTGGACGCCTCACTCAGAGGGCTCAGCGTCCGTACTAACCGAGGAGGGAAAGCGCCAGCTGTGGCGACTGGTTGGCCTGCGCCAACATCGAGACGCCCGCCTGCTGGAGAATGTTGTTTCGCGTCAGGGCGGCGGTCTCTTCCGCCACGTCGACATCTCGAATCCGCGAGTTCGCGGCGGAGATGTTCTCCCGAGCGCTGGACAGGTTGGCGACGGTGATCTGAAGCCGGTTTTCCGTCGCGCCGATGTCCGACCGAAGCGACGAGATGTCCCCGATGGCCGCGTCGAGCACCGAGATGGTCGACTGGGCACCGCTCTGGCTCGTGATGGCCTGGGCGCTGATGGTGCCGCCGGAGCCCGAGCTGCCGAGCGCCGTCGACCGCACGTCCCCGAAGGAGAACGTGATGCGGTCCCCCGAGGTGTTGTTGACGCCGACCTGGAACTGAAGCCCCGTCGCGGAGCCGCCCAGGAGGTTGACGCCGTTGAACTCGGTGACCGATGCGATCCGGTCGATCTCCGCCTCGAGCGCCTGGAACTCCTGGTCGAGGTACCCGCGCTGGGTGTCCGTGACCGTGTCCGTGGCGCTCTGGACCGTCAGCTCGCGCATGCGGATCAGGATACCGCTGACCTCGTTGAGGGCTCCCTCACCGGTCTGCAGCATACTGACGGCGTCATTCGCGTTTCGCTCGGCCTGCCGGAACGAACGAATATCGGCCTTCATCTCCTCGCTGATGGCGAGGCCCGCGGCGTCGTCACCGGCGCGGTTGATGCGAAGACCACTCGACAGCTTCTGGAAGTTGCTGCTGAGTGCATATGAAGTCTTGTTCAGGTTTCGCTGCGCATTCAGCGACTGAACGTTGGTAACGATACTCATAGCCATCGTGGCTACCTTCCTTCCTTGGAATGGTATGTATGAGGCGGTCCATGCCTCGAGAGGGCTCCGTGCCCTCAACGCCATTCAATCGGACACCGCGACTGATACCTTTAGTGGGAAGGCGTCATTTTTTTGGCGTCCAAGGTGAATTCTTGACGAAGCAACACTCCCCTCCGCGCCCCGAGGTCCTTCGGGCATTGGCCGAGCTCGCCGGCGCCGCGGACGTGCGCTCCGGTCTACGGGCGCTCGACGAAGCGTGGACGCACTTCGCCGAGGAGCTCGACCGCTACCGGCCGCTCGTGGAGCAGCTCCTTCGCCGGGCCGACGAGGTTCAGCGCCTGCGCACGCTCGCGGGGCGCGACGAGCTCACGGGCGTGGCGAACCGCCGGAGCTTCCGCGAGGTGGCCCAGCGCGAGCTCGTCCGCGGCGGTCGAAGCGGGCAGCCGCTCTCGCTCGTCATGCTCGACCTCGACGGGCTGAAGGCGCTCAACGACACCTTCGGCCATGCGGCCGGCGACGCGGCGATCGTGCGCGCGGCGCGGGCCTTCGAGGGCCAGCTCCGGGGCAGCGACGTGCTCGCTCGCCTCGGCGGCGACGAGTTCGCGGTGCTTCTGCCGGACACGGGAACGGACGGCGCCCAGCGCGTGGCCGAGCGCCTCCGGGAGGCGCTCGAGAGCGAAGAGGTCGAGGAGGTCGCGCTCCGCACGAGCTGCGGAGTCGCGACCACCGGCGAGCGCCCGAGCGACGTGGACGCGCTCCTCGCCGAGGCCGACGCGGCGCTCTATCGCGAGAAGCGCGTGCGGAAGTCGCAGTCGCCGACGCCGCCGGTCGCGCACGAAGCGGCGTGAGCGCGGGGCCTCGGCGCGCCGGGGCCTCCGCCATTCGGCCGGGACGTCGCCGCGACGTCTTCGGCCCTGTCGGCGTCCCCGCGGCGCGGCGCTCCCCGGCGCGCCGCTCAGGACGCCTGGGCGACGTCTTCGGTTTCGTCGTCGATGATCTCGCGGCCCTTGCGGTCCGCGACGGCGAAGAGGTGGACGGCGGTCTCGGTGCCTACGCCCTCGTCCGCGAAGGCGACGCCGAGGAAGTCCCCGTCGATGCGCTTCACCTTCACGTCGATGAGGTCCTCGATGCCTCGGATGCTCAAGAAGACGTGCTCGTCGAGCTTCACGGGCGCTCTCACCTTCAGGCCCAGCCCGCCCCGGCTCACGTCCTCGAGCTGCCCCGTGTAGCGCTTGCCGTAGTGGTGCACGTCGATGGGCCCGTGCACCTTCACGCGCTGATGCGCGCGGATGTGGTTGGCGAGCGGCCCGCTCGGCCCGTGCCCCCGGTCCTGCGGCTCCACTTCTCGGCGGCGCGCGAGGCGGAGCGAGGCCACGTCGACCTCGAGGAGGGTCTCGGCGAGCCGGAGGAGCTGCGTGGCCGCCGTCCCCGAGGCCGCGTCGACGAGGTAAGGGCGCCGACGCGTCACGGACTCGTGGAGCTTCTTCGTTCGTGGGATCGTGGCCGCTACGGGCACGGGAACGTTGAGGAAATCGCCGAGCATGCGCGTCAGCGACTCGATGATGCGGCGCTGGCCGCCGTGGTCGAGCATGTTGCCGACGATGCGAACGTGGAAGGCGCCGAGCGCCCGCTGGAGCGAGTCGTAGAGCGTCGGATCGTCCTGGCGGACGCGCTCGAACACGTCCTTCAGGCGCTCCGTCTCGCTCCCCTCGATCGCCGCCTTCAGCGTCTCCGCCTCGGCGTGGTTCACCGGCGTCCGCTTGAGTGAGCGGTAGACCGCGCTCTTCAGGAACGCGTAGGCGTTCTGCATCGACGTGAGCTGGGGCGCGACGACGCAGAGGCGGATGTCCGCCGCGTCGTAGAGGTCCACCACGTCGTTCCCCGTGCCGGCCCCGCAATCGATGACCACGGCCTCCGCCTCCAGCGCATGGATGTGCCGGATGAGCTTCATCTTTCGTGCGTGGCCGATGTTCGCCGCGCCGAGCACCGCGCCGCTCCCGGGCACGAGGCCCACCCGCGGCGCGACCGTGGGAATCACCACCTCCTCGAGGGAGTCCACCTTCTTCTCGAGGAGCGCCTGCAGCGTCTTCCCGGGCCGGTCGATGCCGAACATCGTGTGGAGGTTGGCCGCGCCGAGGTCCGCGTCCACCAGCACCGTGCGACAGCCGAGGCGCGCCATGGCGATGGCCAGGTTGGACGCCACGACGCTCTTGCCCACGCCGCCCTTGCCGCCACCGATGGCCACGGTGACGGCGTTCCGGGGTGCTGAGCCGGCAGGGAGCATCGTGCTGGAGTACGGCGCGGGGGCGACTCCGTGTAGGGGGCCGGCGGACCGGTCTCCCGCGTCCTCAAGTCACCGTGGCGGCGGCCGATTACGCACGCCATGTCCGACCATGCTCACGGCCACGGTGGTGGTCTCGTCGCCAAGCTGCTCGAGCTCTCCGTGCCCCTCGTCTCCGGGGTCGTCCTCGCCGTCGTGTGGGCGAACCTCGATGCGGAGGGCTACGGCCACTTCGTGCACTGGTCGCCCCTCGGCGAGCACTCGCACTACGGCATCCACTTCGCCGTGAACGACATCTTCATGGCGCTTTTCTTCGGCATCGCAGCCAAGGAGATCGTCGAGTCGGTGCTCCCGGGCGGCGCGCTCAACCCGCCGAAGAAGGCCGTGAACCCGCTCCTCGGCACGCTCGGCGGCGTGCTCGGTCCCGTGGGCGCCTACTTCGCGTGGGTGAGCTTCACCGGCGACCCGAGCATCGCGAACGGCTGGGGCATCCCCACGGCCACGGACATCGCCCTCGCCTGGCTCATCGCCCGGCTGACCTTCGGCAAGTCGCACCCGGCGGTGCAGTTCCTCCTGCTCCTCGCGGTGGCGGACGACGCCCTCGGCCTCGGCATCATCGCCATCTTCTACCCGGACCCGGCGCACCCGGTGGCCCCGGCCTTCCTCGGCCTCGTCGCCGGCGCCATGGCCGTCGCCTTCGGGCTTCGCAAGGCCGGCGTGAAGAGCTTCTGGCCCTACGTCTTCGGCCCCGGCGCGATGAGCTGGTTCGGCCTCTACCTCGCGCACCTGCACCCGGCGCTCGCGCTCGTCGCCGTCGTGCCCTTCATGCCCTCCGCGGAACATGACGAGGGTGTGTTCCAGGAGCGCGTGGGCGAGCACGCCGGCACGCACACGGACACGCTCAACCGCTTCGAGCACTTCTTCAAGACGCCCGTCGACTGCGGCCTCTTCTTCTTCGGCCTCGCCAACGCCGGCGTCGTGTTCTCGAACGTGGGCAACGCGACCTGGGGCGTGCTCTTCGCGCTCCTCGTCGGCAAGACCGTCGGGATCTTCGTCTTCGCCTACGGCGCGGACCGCCTCGGCTTCCCGCTCCCGCAGGGCATGAACGCCCGGAGCCTCCTGGTGGCCGGCATGATCGCGGGCCTCGGCCTCACCGTCGCGCTCTTCGTGGCCGGCGTGGCCTTCACGGATCCGGTGCTCCAGGGCGCCGCCAAGATGGGCGCGCTCCTCAGCGTCATCGCCGCCCCGCTGGCCCTCGCCGCCGGCAAGGTCCTCAACGTGCGGGAGCTCGAGCCGGCCAAGACCGAGGACGAGCGCGAGCTCAAGGACCCGAGCTCGCCGGGCTCGATCCCCGCGCCGGCCATGTGAGCCCGCGGCGAGGCGGGGCCTCCGCGAGGCACCCGCCCGCCTGCGTCTGCTAGACCCGGCCGGTGGCTAAGGGGCTTCCGGCGCTGCCCATCGACGGGCACCTCGAGCAAGCGCTCGGGGTGCTTCGCCGCGGCAACCTCGTGCTCGTCGCCGAGCCGGGCGCGGGCAAGACCACGCGCCTGCCGCGCGCGATGCTCGGTGCCTTCGGCGAGGGAGAGATCCTCGTCCTCGAGCCTCGCCGGATCGCCGCGCGCCTCGCCGCGCGCCGCGTCGCCGACGAGCTCGGCGAGCGCGTGGGCGAGCGCGTCGGCTACACGGTGCGCTTCGACGATCGCCGCGGGCCCGCGACCCGCCTCCGCTTCGTCACCGAGGGCATCCTCGTGCGGCGCCTCGCGAGGGACCCGGAGCTCGCGGGCGTCGCGGCCGTGGTCCTCGACGAGCTCCACGAGCGGCACCTCGCGGGCGACCTCGCGCTCGCCGTGCTCCGCCGGCTCCAGGCCCGGCGCCCCGAGCTTCGCCTCGTCGCCATGAGCGCCACGCTCGAGGCGGAGCCCGTCGCGACCTTCCTCGACGCGGAGGTGCTCCGCGTGCCGGGGCGGACCCATCCCGTGAGCCTCGAGCACCTCGGCTCGCCCACCGGCCGCCTCGAGGAGGCCGTCGCGAAGGCCGTGCGCCGCGCCCTCGACGACGAAGCCGATGGGGACGTGCTCGTCTTCCTCCCGGGCGCCGGCGCCATCCGTCGCGCCGAGCGCGCCTGCGCCGGCCTCGCGCGAAAGCGCGGCGCGGAGCTCGCCGTGCTCCACGGGGACCTGCCGCCCGAGTCGCAGGATCGCGCGCTCCGCCGCGGCGACGCGCGGAAGGTCATCCTCTCGACGAACATCGCGGAGAGCAGCGTCACCCTGCCCGCGGTCACCACCGTGGTCGACGCGGGCCTCGTGCGCCGGGCCAGCGTCTCGCCGCTTACGGGGCTCCCGGTGCTCGCGACGGTCCCGATCAGCCAGGCGAGCGCCACGCAGCGCGCCGGCCGCGCGGGGCGCGTGCGGCCGGGCCGCGCCTACCGGCTCTTCTCCGCCGCCGAGCTCG
>JBCDGX010000254.1:0-7879 GCA_038750805.1 Myxococcota bacterium | reverse complement strand
TTTCGCGCCGCGACCTGCACGTCGAGGCTGGTGTCGCCGAGCAGGCGGATGAGGTCGTCGATGGCGTCGACGGCCCGGAGCACCCCGAGCGCGCGGAGCGCGAGCAGCCGGGACCCGATGGGCCCGATGGCGAGGGCGCGCCTCCGGAGCTCGCTGACGATGCTCCGGAGCGCCGCGTCGCCCTCGAGCGCGAGGAGCCCCTGGAGCGCCATGTCGCGCACGCCCACGTCGACGTCCTCGAGGCGATGGAAGAGCGCGTCCGCCAGGCAGCGACGCCCATGCGCCGTGAGCGGCTTCGAGGCGAGCAGATCGGCGGCGACCAGGCTCGCGTAGTAGCGGCGGTTGGCGTCGTCGTGCTCGATGAGGTCGGCCACGGCCGGGACGGCGTCCTCCCCGAAGGCGACGAGGGCGCGCGCCAGCGGCGAGGTGTCGCGCCCGCGCGGGACCTTCCGGTGCACGAGGTTCCGGTGAAACCAGAGCAGCCCCGGGAAGTCCTTGGCGACGGCGTCGAGCCCGGGCTTGCCCAGGTTCAGGAGGGCCTGGACGGCCGCGCCTTCGTCGTTGGGCCCGCAGCTCCTTAGGCCCACGACCAGGCGCCAGGCGCGCTCCACGGGCGAGAGGCCCGGGCGCATGGGCGGCGGCGGCTCCGTGGCCGTCCCGATCGCGGTCAGCTCCGTGGGCGCGACGCGCTCGGCCGTGGGCGTCCCCTCGCCCCGCGGGTCGACGCGCTTCTTCGGCTCCGGAGACGGGAGGGGCACGTCGCGGCGGTCGATGGCTTCCGGGGTCCCGCGCCGGAGCGCATCCATCACGCTCTCGCGGGCCTCCGGGGCCTCCGACGGCCCGCGCTCGAAGACCCGCTTCGGCGCTTCCCCGGGAATGCCCTTCATCGGGACGGACGCGCGCTTCGGAGGGGCCCCGGGAACCTCGGCCACGGCCCGTCCCAGCACCTCCGAGCGGGCTTCGTGCACCGCGTAGGTGCTGCTCGGTACGGGGCGCTTCGACGCCACGGACTCCGGCGCCGCGGTGGGGGGGAGCTCCCGGCCGTCGAAGTCGTCCTCGTCGAGTTCCAGCTCGAGACCCAACTCGTGCGCGTTCGGCGAGCTCTTGCGGGGCCCGGTCACCGCGAGAGGATACCGATTGTCCGGGAGTGGTTCACGTTTGGGTCTACGGCGCTCGGGCCGGCGCCTTCAGATCAAGATGATCGTGCCCTCCGGCGGAACCACCACGTACACGTTGCGGCTGTCCAGGTCCGCGACGCCGTTTCCGACGACCACGATGCGCGCCTCGAAGATCTCCGCCTTGTCGGTGGGCGGCCGCACGCCGTTGTAGAAGTCCACGCCGAACTCGACCTGGGTCCCCGGGATCACCCGGTAGAAGGCGCTCTCGTCGAAGCGCTCGAAGCCCGCCACGGGGAAGCCCCCCAGGGGAACGATGCGCTCGATGAAGCGCGTCGCGTCCACGTCGTCGGGGTTGCCGGGGACGTTCTCGGTCCGCGTGGATACGTCCTGGGGCGTGCCCCCCACGAGGTCGCGCACGGCCTCCACGACGGTGGTGTCGAGACCGGAGCCGTCGGAGGCGATCTGGAAGAAGAGCGGCTCGTCGTCGACGTCGACGCTCCCCGTCGCCGTGGCGATGGCGCGGTAATCGGCCTGGCCTTCCGCCCCGCCGCTGAAGATCGGGACCACCCGCGCCCCGATGCCGTTCAACGCGGCCACGGCCTCGTCGAAGCTCGGCGAGTCGAAGCTGTAGGCGTTGCTCCCGCCAGGCCCGTCATGGAAAGGCGCGTCGCCGAAGAGGAGGACGATGGGCAGCGCACCCGGCCGGAAGCACGGATAGCCCGTGAAGCTCCCGTCGGTGTCCGGGCCCGTCGGCGGACAGACCCGCGCCGGGATGCTCCCCATGGGCCAGCTCAGCCCCTCGCCGCTCGCCGTGGCATAGAGCGCCGGCACGTAGGACTCGGGGAAGTCCGCGCCGAAATGGCAGGGCAGCCCCTCGACCGCCTCGAGGATGTCCGGCGTGCCGTTGGGCATGCCCTCGATGGTCCCGATGCCCTGGTCGGAGCCGTCGGTCACGTCGTTCGGGCAGCGCTCCGGCCCGGCCTCGAGGCTCCAGCGGCCCACGTCGGCGTCCGGCGGGCCGATGTCACGCAGCAGGTAGAAGGGCAGATCGCGCGGATCGCCATAGGGCGTCCTCCCCTCCGCCGCGTAGGGGTAGTCGTCCATGCCCCCGACGCCGAAGTGCACGTCGTCGATGGCGCCCTCGATGCCAGGGATCACCACGTCGAGGAGCCCGCCGATGAGGTTCGTGCGCTCCCCCTGCATGGACCCCGTCATGTCGACGAGGAAGAACACGTCCGCGATGGCGATGTCGGTCCCGAAGACGAGCGAACGGTTCTCCCGAGGCCCCTCGTAGGGAAGCACCACGAAGAAATCCCCGGGCCGGAGGCCCTCCGTGGGGTCGTTGGGGTCCGTGCCCGTGCCCTCGACCTCGCCGAGGTCGGAGACGCCGTCGTCGTCCGAGTCCTGGTCCCCGGGATCCGTCCCGAGCTCCACCTCGCGGTCGTCCGTGAGCCCATCGTCGTCGGAGTCGACGTCGAGGAAATCGGGCTCGCCGTCGGCGTCCGAGCTGATGGGGTTGCAGGGATCCGGCCCCGCCTCGTCCCGGTCGAGGAGACCGTCGCCGTCGCTGTCCTCGTCTTCGCGGTTCGGGATCCCGTCGCCGTCGAGGTCGTCCCGTCCCTCGCGCTCGTCGGGGATGCCGTCGCCGTCCGCGTCGGGATCGCCGCTGCAGTCGGGGTCGGCCTCGGGGGGTCCCAGGACCCCACCCTCACCGGCGATGGAACGGAGCTCCGCCGGCTCGCAGGCGGTCAGGAGCGCGAAGAGGAGCGTGAATACGATGCAGCGCATGGGCCCGGCACGGGCCGGGGTCGCGAGACCTCGGCCACTGGCAGAGCCTTACGGACGAAGCAGGGATCGGGCCATTCCGCGAATGTCGTGGAATGGCCCGACCGGGCGCGCTGCCCCCGCTCAGATGGGGAGCTGGGACGTCGCCGGGACGACGATGAAGACCTGGCGCGTGTCGAGCACGGTGCTGCCGCCGCCGCGCACGTCGATGAAGGCGATGAAGAGCTGCGCCTGCTCGGTGCCCTCGACGAAGTCGTTCCGGAAGGTCACGCGGAACTTCACCTCGGTGCCGGGGATGACGCCGAAGAAGGTCGACTCGTCGACGGCCGCGATGGCCTGGTCGGCCTCGATCTCCGGGGGCGGCGTCCAGCAGGGATCCGTCGGCGGGGTCGCGCGGCAGGCGGGCTGGCGGCGCTTGATGAAGCCGCGGGCATCGACGGCGTCGGACCCGTCGTCGCGGACCTGCGTGTCCACGTCGAGCGGCACGCGCGTGGCCACCGTCTCGATGCCCTGCACGACGCCGTCGACGAACTCGGTGCCCGTGGAGTCGTTCGGCAGGTTGAAGACGAGCAGGTTGCCGTCGAGGTCGATGGACCCCGTCGCCTCGGCCGTCTGCGCGAGGAAGTAGCAGGGCGACGAGCCGCTCGGGGCGTAGGGCGGTGCGCAGGGCTCGCCGAAGGTCGTGTTCGCGGCGCTGATGCCCACGAACTTCGCGCCTCGCGCGTTCATCTCGTCGACGGCCTCGGCCCAGGTCGCGGGCGTCGGCGTAATGCCCGTGTAGGGGTTGCAGCTCGTGGACTCGCCGGGCGGGCCCTCGTGCGCGCAGATGTCGGTGAAGTGCACGACGATCGGGAGCGCGCCCTCGCGGAAGCACGGCGCGCCGAAGCCACCGTCGAGGCAATCGCCGACGTAGCGGCGCACCGAGTAGCTGCTGCCGCCACCGAAGGACCAGCTCTCACCGGCGCCGGTCATGATCTGGAAGAGGGCCTCGGTGTGAGACTCCGGGCCATCGGCGCCAGCGCCCTGCATGATCGCGTCGAAGGCCGTCTGCACGTCCGTGCGCCGATCCGGCGGCGTCATCGCGATGGCCAGGAGGAACGCCTCGTCGCGGCCGGCGCTGCCGTAACTGCCGAAGGGGAAGTCGTCGTGCTTGCCGCCGCCGAACCAGGCGTCGGGGATGACCTCGCCCACGCGGTCGATGATGCCCGTGCCCGGCGTCGTCACGGCGCTCTTCACGTTCGCGATGGTGCCGCCCATGGAGCCCGTCGTGTCCGTGAGGAAGAAGACGTCGGCCACGCGGATGTTGGTCGCGAAGTCGAGGTCCCGCTCCTCCGGGGGCGCGTTCAGGGGGAGGATGAGAAAGTAGTCGTCCTCGGGGATGCCGCAGGCCGGCTGCGTCGCGCAGCCGCAGAACTCGCCGCTCGTGCGGTCCGGGCAGTTCACGCGCTCGAGGGCCACCTCGGCGAGGTCGCTGAAGCCATCACCGTCCGTGTCGACGCCGCAAACGTCGGTGCCGAAGGCGCGCTCCTCCTCATCGGAGGCGCCGTCGTTGTCCGAGTCGATGTCGAGAAAGTCGGGGAAACCGTCGGAGCGCGTGTTGTCGGGGTTCGTCGGATCCGTCGGATCCACCTCGAGGGAGCAGCTCACGGGCACGGTCTCGGGGTCCGAGTCTCCGGCCTCGACGCTGTCGCCGGTGCCGTCGCCGTCGCTGTCCTGGTCGCGGAAGGCCGGGAGGCCGTCGCCGTCCGGGTCGAGGAGCCGCTCGTCGCGGTCGAGGATCGTGTCGGCGTCCGAGTCGAGGTCCCGGAGGTCCGGGATGCCGTCACCGTCCGTGTCGACCACGAAGCCGTCCGCGTCGAGCTCGTCGACGTTCAGGATGCCGTCGCCGTCGATGTCGCCGTCGTTGCGGTCCGGGATGCCGTCGCCGTCCTGGTCGAGGTCGCCCTCCTCGGCGTCGGGCGTTCCATCCCCGTTCGAGTCGAGGTCGAGGAAGTCCGGGATGCCGTCGCCGTCCTGGTCGACGGGCGGCGTCGAGCAGTCGCGGTCGCCGGCCTCTTCGATGTCGGGAATGAAGTCCCCATCGCTGTCCGTATCGGAGGCGTTGGGAATGCCATCACCGTCCGCGTCCTCGGCCCCCTCGTCCTCCGTGGAGATGGTGTCCTCGTCCGCGTCGCCACCCACGCAGGGGCCTCCGCCGCCTCCGTCGATGCCGATGCCCGCATCGGGGGCCGGACTGCCGGGAACACGCGCCGTGTCGCCACAGGCGATGGCGAAGACGAGAAGGAGCAGACCGAGGAGATGGCCTCGGCGTGCGGCGGACGGGGGAAGGAAAGTCATGGAACCGCTCCGCGCTCGATACGCGTGGGCCGAAACCGTAACGGGTAGACCGGGTTGGATCAAACGCGGGGCTCCCGACGACGCCGGCGTCACGGGCGTAAGCCCGGGTCGTGGGGCAGGGTTTGACACCGGCGAACCCGGGCGGTAGCAGCGGCCCAGCGGACGGACGGAGAGCTGACATGCGCGCGCGACACCTTCTGACCCTGGCCCTCGGCCTCGGCTTGCTCGGGGGCTGCCGACCCGAGTACCCGAGCTGCAACGACGACGACGATTGCCGCGAGGGCGAGCTCTGCGTCGACGGGACGTGCCAGCAGTGCCGCGAGGACGCCGATTGCGAGGCCGGCGAGACCTGCAACGACGGCCGCTGCGACCCCATCGCGGGCTATTGCGACGAGCAGACCCCCTGCCCGGACGGCCAGGAGTGCGTCGGCAACCGCTG
Source organism: Myxococcota bacterium (assembly GCA_038750805.1). Classification (GTDB taxonomy): domain Bacteria; phylum Myxococcota_A; class Polyangia; order Polyangiales; family Houyiibacteriaceae; genus CALCTH01. The sequence continues at coordinate 2,200 of JBCDGX010000254.1, read as the reverse complement.
CCGGACCGTGGACCCCTGCCGGGACGTGAGCTGTCCCGCCGGCCAGGAGTGCCGCGGCGGCGATTGCGAGGCCATCCCCGGCTATTGCGACGACACCATGCCCTGCCCGGAGGGCCAGGAGTGCATCGGCAACCGCTGCGTGACCCCGGAGGCCTGCACCCTGGACGCCGTCTACTTCGCCTTCGACAGCTCGGACATCGAGACGCAGGCGCGGAACGTGCTGCAGAGCAACGCGCAGTGCATCACCGAGCGCGAGATCGAGCGCGTTCACCTCACGGGGCACACGGACCCGCGCGGCACCGAGGAGTACAACCTCGCGCTCGGCGACCGGCGCTCGCGCGCCGCGAAGCGCTACATGCAGCAGCTGGGCGTGCGCTCGACGATCACCTCCTCCTCCGCCGGTGAGGAGATGGCCCGCGGCACCAGCGAGGGCAGCTGGGATCGGGACCGCCGCGTCGAGTTCACGGAGCGCTGATGCGCTGGCCGCTCCTCGCGCTCATCCTCGCCGCCGGCTGCGTGCCGAAGGCCGAGGGCGCGCGCCTCGTCCGCGAGGCCGAGGCCCGGGACGCGCGCATCGCGGAGCTCGAGTCTGCGCTGGAGACCATGGCGGCGCAGCGGTCGGAGACCGAAGCGGCGCTCCAAGGCGCGCGGGCGCAGGTGGCGCGTCTCGAGGAGGTCCTGGAGCAGGCGACGGCGGTCGTCACGCGCAACAGCGCGGACCTCGGGACCGAGGTCGAGCGCATGAAGGAGCAGATCCAGGTCCTCGAGGGGGCCATCGCCGAGGTGCGGAACGAGGTCGTCCGGGCCCAGCGCGAGCTCGGCGAGGAGGCGCGCGCGCTCGAGCAGCGCGTGGAGCTCATCGCCCGCCGCGCCGGCGTCGACCTCCCCCTGGCCGACGCGGAGATCCCCGAGGACCGCGCGGCGCACTACGCGGCCGGGGCGCAGGCCTTCGAGGCCGGGGAGCATTCGCGTGCCCGGGCCCTCTTCCGGGTCTACGTCGACCGCTACGGGGACGACGCCAAGGCCGATGACGCGCTCCTCTTCGTCGGGCTCGCCTACCTCGCGCAGGAGCGGCCGGCGTCGGCGCTCGCGGATCTTCGGCGGCTGCTCTCGCGCTACCCGCGGAGCGACGTGGTGGACCGCGCGCTCATGGCCATGGGCGACGCCTTCTACGCGCTGAACGCCTGCACGGACGCGCGCGGCGCCTGGGAGCTGCTCGTGTCGAACCATCCGCGCTCGCCGCTCGTGCGAGAGGCCCGGTCGAAGCTCCGGGAGCTTCGGCGCGCCCCCCGGGACCGCTGCCGCTCCTAGGGTACTTAGTCCGCCCTGGCGGGGTACTTGGTTCAGTCGGCGAGGATGGCCGCCACGTCGCGCTCGAGCTTGCCCAGGCCGGCACCATCGTTCGCGTAGAAGCCGCGGAGCCGCGCGCTGGCGTCGACGAGCACGAAATGCGTGCCGTGGGCGATGTCGCCGCTGGGGCTTCGTTCGCCGCCCATGCGGACGCGAAGCCCGTCCTCGAGGATGGTGCGCAAGGCCTCGCGCTCGCCGGTGAGGAAGCGCCAGCGCGCGGGGTCGGCCCCGTTGCGCTGGGCGTAAGCAGCGAGGGCCTCCGGCGTGTCGTTCTCCGGGTCGACGCTGAAGCTCACGAGGCGCACGTCGAGCTCGCGCTCGGCGAAGCGGCGCTGCAGGTTCGCCATCTGCGAGGTCAGGAGCGGACAAACCGTCGGGCAGGTCGTGAAGATCGTGTTGGCCACCCATACCCGGCCGCGGAGCTCGTCGCTCCCGAAGGCCTCCCCGGTCTGGTCGACGAGACGGAAGGAGGGAACCTCCATCAGCACCGGCGGCGGCTCCGCCGAGCCCCCACAGGCGACGAGGAGCGCGAAGGCGAGTGCGCGCGCGACGCTCACGGCCGCGCGTCGAGCATCAGCACGGCGAAGAGCACCGTGAGGTAGATGAGCGAGATGAAGAAGAGCTTCTTCGCCCAGGCGTTCTCGGCCGTGCGCACGACCTCGGGATCCGTCTCGCCGGCCGGCGAGGTCCGCCGGACCGCCGCGCCCGTGTAGGCGATGCCCAGCACGATGGCCGTCGCCAGGTAGAAGGGCCCGGCGACGCGGAACGCGAAGGGGAGGAGCGAGGCGACGAAGGTCATCGCCGCGTAGAAGATCGCCTGCGCCGAGCGCGGTGTGAGCGTCGCCCGGGC
>JBCDGX010000253.1:0-7883 GCA_038750805.1 Myxococcota bacterium | reverse complement strand
CGGAGTCGCCGAGGGCGCCGAGGATCATCGCCTCGGCGCTGGCCGCGACCTCCTCGGCGATGCGCGCGCGCGCCTCCGCCGAGTTGTTCGGGTTGCTCTGGGACTCGCCGCCCGTGTCGCCGGAGGTTTCGGGCTGCGCCTGGCGCGTCGGGGCCTCTTCCTCTTCGGGGACCTCCTCCTCGCCGTCCTCCGTCGGCGTCTCCTCGACCGGCTCGTCTGGGGGCGGAGGCTCCGGCTCCTGGAAGATGAGCCGGGTGACGCTGTCGGGGAGCCGGGCGATGCCCTGGTCGATCTCCCAGTCTCGGTTCTCCAGGTAGATGATGAACCCGAAGAAGGTCATGTAGCTGAACACGACGAAGGCCGTGAAGAGCCAGTCGATGCTCTTCACGAAGCCGCCGCGCGCGGCGGCCGGCAGCTGCGGGCGCGGCGTGACCGGCGGCGGCACCACGAACTGGAAGAGGAGCGTGGTGTTGCCGAAGACGATCTTGCCCCGCGACGTGTCGCTGAGCTTCACCTGGTGGTAGCCGCCCGCGGAGCGCGCGCCGCTCTCGCGGAGCTGCTCGAGCTGCTTCACGCCCCCCGGGAGCCCCACGCGCCCGCGCATCGCCGGCGTGAAGTTCAGGATGTAGTCGTTCCCGACCAGCTGGAAGAGGTCGAAGCGCGCCGGCAGCCCCTCCGCCTGGACGATGAAGTGGTTCTTCTCGGACGTACCGACGGACACCGTCTCGCGGCGCCGGACGATGCGTTCCTCGACGATCTTCCCGTCCTGGATGAGGCCGATGCGGAGGACCTTCGGGCCCGTGGGCTTCACGGCCACGGCCTGCATGGCCATGGTCATGGCGCCGGGCTTGGTGCCCCGCGGCTGCTGCTGTCCCTGGGGAGGAGTTGCCATGTGTCGTGTCTCGATAGAGGAGCGCGTCTACGCCCCGCGCTGGGGCTCACGGCCGGCCGGGCCGGGTCAGCCCGGGCCACGGGTAGGCGGTACGACGGACACCACGCGATTCCTTAGGTTCCCGTTCTTCCGGACGCCGCGGGAGACGCGCATCGGCACGCTATCACCGGGTTCCGCACCCGGTCCAGGGTCCGCGGGCGCGGGCCTTTGCCTGAATCGCAGCGCATCCGAGCTCAGCGCCCTTCCCCGTCGAGGAGACGCTCGAGGGAGGCCGCGAGGCGCTGCCCGTCGGCGAGGAGCGTGCGCCCTTCCCGCGCGAGCCCGGCCCGCGCCGCGAGCGCCACGCTCGCCGTGGCCATGCCCATCGCCAGGCTGAGCAGCGCGCCGTTGGTGGCCATGGCCTCGACGAGGCCCGCCTGGAGCGCCTTGAGGCCGTGATCGCCCCCGAGGAGCCAGAGGAGCTCGCCGCAGGCGCCCAGGAGGCCGGCGACCGACGCGAGGGACGCGAGGGCCCGGAGCTGCCGCGGGCTGCGGCTCACGGCGTGGCGCAGCTCGAGGATCTCCTCGTCGACGAGCGCCCCGACGTCGAGGCGCGCGTCTCGCGCCTCGAAGGCCAGGCGCGCGATGCGCCCGAGCCAGGCGTTTCCCGCCCCCTCGGCGAGGGCCCGGGCGCGCGCCGCGTTGCCGGCGCGGAGCGCGCCCCGGAGCGCCGAGGTGAAGGGCCGGGCCTCGACCCGCGCACCGCGCCAGAGGAGCTCGCGCGTCCGCCGCACGGCCACGGCCAGCATGCCGGCGAAGAGGATCGCCTGGAGAAGGTGGTAGGCGGTCACGCGCCCCGGGCCGCCCTGCCTATTGCTTGAAGGGCTCGCGCCGGACGCTCCGCACGATCTCGCGGATGAAGCTCGTCCGGAGGTCGAGGACCTCGTAGCCGAGGTTCGAGCGGCTCAGGAGGTAGAAGGCCGTCGGCTTCTGGACCTGGCCCTCGATGCGGATCTCCTCGAGCTGGATCACCCGGGGCTGACCGCGGCGGCGCTGGGCCTCCGCGTCCTGCGCGCCGAGGAGCACCAGGAGCCCGGCGAAGGCCAGGGCGGCGAGCACACGCGTCATCGTCATTCCGAGCCTCCGCCCTCTTCGCCTTCCACGCCCATCTCCGCGGCGCGGGCGGCGCGCGCGGCCTCGCGCTCGGCCTGCCGCGCCTCGCGCTCCCGGCGGCGCTGGATGCGCTCGATCGACCGGTCGAGGTTCTCGAGGTACCCGGACGACGGGTCGTCCCGGGGCAGGCGCGGGCCCATCAGATCGCGGTACCGCGTGAAGAACTCCTTCGCGCGCACGAGCGAGCTGAGGTCGTCCTCCCCGGGGAAGTCCACCCCGGCCTCCTGGTACATCAGCGCCATGTTGAACCAGGCCTGGGCCAGGTCCGGGTCCATGGTGAGCACCTTCTCGAACTGGCGCTTCGCCTTGTCCCATTGCCGCGTCGAGCGGTAGGCGTCGGCGAGGTTGAGCTGGTTCGCGATGAGCGTCGGGGCGAGCTCCACCGCGGCCTCGAACTCCCGGATGGCTTCCGTGTAGTTGCCGCCGGCGAGGAGCGCGACGCCGAGCGCCACGCGGGCCTCCGCGTAGTCCGGCCGGAGCTCGGCGGCGCGGCGGAACTCCGTGAGCGCGTCGCGGAAGCGGCCGGGCTCGTCCTCGAGCATCTTGCCCTTGATGAAGTGTAGCTCGGCGTTCGTCTCCTGAACGCTCAGCGCCTGGTCCAGGATGCTCTCGGCCAGCTCGTCGCGGCCCTGGGCGACGGACGCCTTGATGAGCGCGAGGAGCGCCGGGATGAAGCGCTCGTCACAGCGGAGCGCCGTGCGCGCGGCCTCCCAGGCTGCGTCGAAGCGCCCGGCCTGGACGAGCACCTCGGCGTAGAGCGCCTGCAGGTGCAGGTTCCGCGGATAGCGGCGCGCGAGCGGCTCGACGAAGGCGAGCGCGTCCGGCACCGAGCTCCGCCGGAGGTACACGGTGACGATGCCCTCGGCAGCCCGCTCGTAATCCCCCTGGATGCGGAGCGCCTGCCGGTAGAGGTCGAGGGCCCCGGACTCGTTCCCACCGCGGTCGGCGAGCACCCCGAGGTTGTAGGCGGCCTTGTAGGCCCGGGAGTCCTCGCGGAGCGCCTCCCGGAAGGCCGTCTGGGCCCGGTCGAGGTTGCCGGCGTTCGCCTGGCGCACGCCCTCGTCGAAGCGCCGGCGGGCGCTCGCGTTCATGTCGCCGCGCGGGTCCTGCCGGCACTGCTCGGCGCGGGTGGCGCCGAAGGGGTTCGCGGGCTCTTCGGGCTCGGCCTCGGCGGTCTCGCCGCCGGTCTCCCCGCCTTCGCCGCTCTCCCCGCCCTCGCCGGAAGCCGTCTCGCCGCCGTCCGGGAGCGTGCTCCCGTCGTCGTCCGGATCGACGCTGCCGGGGGGCTGCTCGAGGCCGTCGGCGACGCCTTCGCCACCGGCCGTGCCTTCGGACGCCGCGGGCGGCGTCTCGCCCTCGTCGTCCTTCTTGCAGCCCGGCAGCGCGCCGAGGACGAGCGCGAGGCCGAGGACGTTCAGGATGCGAAGCGCGTTGCTCATGGCCTCACTCCGTCTCCAGCGCCGGTGCGCCCACGTCCGCGGGCATGCGCATCGTCTGACCCCGCGGAGCACGCCGGAACTCACCGGGCTCAGGTGAGTAGATGCCTCCGGGGGCGGCCTCGGCGCGTTCGCCGCCCGCGTTCGTCGCTTCGGGGCTCGTCTCGGAGGCCGCCGGAGGGGTGACGTTCGCGGCGGAGGCGACGCGGACCGGCTCGCCGCGGGCAACGCCCTCGCCGCCCGACGTGTCGCCGTACGCCGCGGGGGTGGTCTCCCCCGCGTCGTCCGCACAGCCCGGCAGCGCGCCGAGGACGAGCGCGAGGCCGAGGACGTTCAGGAAACGAAGCGCGTTGCTCATGGCCTCACTCCGTCTCCAGCGCCGGTGCGCCCACGTCCGGGGTCATGCTCATGTTCTGACCGCGCGGGGCGCGGGTGAACTCGCCGGGGTTGTAGGCCTGGAAGCTCGGGTCGCGGGCCTGCTCCTCCGCGATGCACTCGGCGATGCGCTCGTCGCCGTAGGCCTGGAGCCGGTCGATGGCGATGCGCGTGTACTCGTCGTCGAGGTTGCCGGCGCGGGCGGCGCGGGCCGCGAGGGCGTAGCGCGCCACCGCGAGGCACTCGATGGGACGCACGCGCTCGTCGAGCACCATGCGGATACGGTCCTCGACCTGGATGCGGATGTCCTCGCGGGCGAACTCGTCGAGGGCGCGCATCTGCCGCTGGAGATCCGCCGGCATGGCGAAGGGCGTGTTCAGGACCGCGCGCGCGAGGGTCTCGAAGACGCGCCCCTGCTCGACGAACGCCGCGACCGACCAGGTCGGGCGCTGGTACTGCAGCACGCTCGCGTAGCCCTCGGCGAGGCGCGCGGCCTCCTGCTCGCCAGACGAGATCTGCGTCGCCACGGTCTGCACGTAGGCCTCGAGCGTCGAGGGGCGGCCGGGCACGATGCGGAACTCCTCGAACTCCTCGATGGACTCGTCGGTGAGGAGGAACTGCGCGTGCGCCGCGAACTCCGCCGCGTAGCTACCGGCCGGCTGCCCGGAGCGCCCGAAGGTGTCGACGACGTCCTGGAGCGCCCCCCGATAGTCCCGCCGCTGGCCCAGGGCCAGCCGCGCCTCGGCGATGCGCCAGCGCGCCTGCACGACGAGCTCGCCGGCCTCCGCGTCGTTGCGGTAGCGGTCGATGAACGCCCGCATGCGCCGGATGGTGTTCGACCAGGAGCGCTGCTTGTAGGCAATCTCCGCGATGGCGTACTGGGCCTCGCGCTTCAGCGTGGCGTCCGCGGCCGGCGAGGCGATGATCTCCTCGTAGTACTGCGTCGCCTCGCGGTAGCGCTGGAGCTTGAGGAAGAGGTCCGCGGTGTTGATCAGCGCGTCCCGGCGCATGTTCTGGATGCGCGTCTGCTCCGAGCGGGCGAAGCGGTTCGAGTCGACGAGCGTGCGGTAGTTCGCTACGGCCGCGTCGTACTCGAAGCTCTGCTGGGCCGTGAAGGCCACGCGGAAGTAGGCGTTCGCGACGATCGCGTCGAGCTGCTCCTGGCGCTCGGGGTCGTCGCTGGTCTGCGGACCGACCTCGTCGATGATCCGCTGGTAGAGGCGCCGTGCGCTGTCGAAGCGCTGGGTCGCCTCGAGTGCGCGGGCGGCGAACTCGAGCGCCACGGGCGCCTCCTCGTTCCCCGGCGTCCGGTTCACGGCCTCGACGAGCATGGTCGCCGCGCGGAGGTAGAGCTCGTCGCGCTGCGGCCCCGGGCTGCCTTGCTCCGCCGTCCGGAACACCTCGAGGGCACGCCGATACTCGATGGCACGCACATCACGACGGGCACGGCAGCATCGGTCGTCGAGGTTGCCGGGCTCGGCGCAGTAGTTTTCGAGGTCGTCGCCCGTCGGACACGCCTCGCCGTCCGGCGAGAACGTGCACCCGCGGTTCGAGAGGTCGTTCGCCAGGCGCTCGATCTCGTCGATGTCGTCGTAGGCGATCGCCATCGTCCGGAGCGACTCCCAGGCGATCTCGCCGGTCTCGTTCGCCGTCGGGCCCGAGCAGCGCTCGTCGAAGATGCTCTCGAAGCGCTCCTTCGCCTGCGGCCAGTAGCCGTACCAGTAGAGGAGCAGCGCGTTGTTGTACTCGTAGGCGGGGCGCACCTGCTCCGAGTCCTGCTCCTCGGGCACGCGAGCGATGTAGAGCTCGCGGGCCTGGGCCAGATTCTGGAGGAGCATGGGCATCTCGACGGGCCGCACGCGCGCCGGGTCGCCGCTCACCGCGGGCGGGTCCTGGCGCACGGTCAGCTCGCCGCGCTGCTGCGCGGCCTCGACGATGCGGGTCATGGACTCGACCACGCGCCGCGCGGCCTCCGAGAGGAAGCGGTCGTCGAGGTTCGAGTCGCGCACGGCGGCGTACTCGACGGCGGCCTGCTCGTAGTTCTCCGACCAGTAGAGCGCGTCCGCGAGGTTGTAGCGGAGCTCGTACGCCTGCGGGTCGTTCGGGTAGCGCTCGAGGTACGCGCGGTAGTTCTCCGCGGCGATGGCGTATTGCTCGTTGGCTTCCTGGCAGCGCGCGAGCGCAGCCTCGAGGTCGCCCTCGGCCTGGAGCTCCACGCAACGGCGCCGCGAGCGCTGGGCCTCCGTGTGCGTCTCGATGGCCGTCCGAATCACCGCCGCCTCGGCCAACTCCTCGGCGCGACGCAGCGCCGCGGGGTCGTCCAGGTTCTCCTGCGCCCAATCGCTGTCGGGGCCATAGTTCGCCTGAAGACGGGAGATCTCGCGCTCCCGCTCGAACTCGTTGTTGCGGCGGTAGGCCTCCGCGATCTGACTCGTGACCTCCGGAGCGCGCACGTGGTTCGGGTACTTCTCGAGGAAGAGGCTCCAGACCGCGACCGCGTCCGGGTACTTCGCCTCCTCGAAGTAGACGTTGCCGAGCTCGAAGTAGACGTCCGGCGACCAATCGCGGTCCTGCGGGAGGAGCGACGGGTTCTGCACCCGCTCGAGGCCGCTCGGCATGCCCTCGACGGTGTCGGGCACGCCGTTCTCGTTCCAATCGTCGTACGCGAAGGCGATACCGAGGTACTGGAGCGCCTCGGGACGAAGCTCGGAGCCGGCCTGACCGGTCTCGGCCTCCTGGTCGTCGGACCACTGGACGAGGTTGCCGAAGGCCGAGATGGCTTCGGGGTAGCGGCTCGCGCGGTAGTACGCCCAGGCGACCTTGTAGAGCGCGAGGCTGTAGTTCCGGTCCTCGGGGTTCTCGAGGATCTTCGAGTAGGCGCTGATCGCCTTCTCGAGCGCGTCGTCGTCCTGGTAATCGTCGAAGTGGAACTCGCCGATGCGGAACCAGGTCTCGCTGACGAAGCGCGCCTCTTCGCTGATCGGGCGGCACTCGACGTAGGGGTCGACCATGGCGGAGGGCGCGGCCTCCTCTTCCTCCGGCTCGGCGCCCGAGAGCGAGGGATAGACGTCGGGATCCTCGGTGGGATCGAGCTCCGGCTCCTCTTCGGTGCCGATGGTCGCGTGGTGGTCCGGGTCGTACTGGTATTCGTTCGCGCAGACGAGCGCGAGCCAGGCGTCCCGGGCCTCCTCGAAGCGACCCATCGCGTTCAGGCAGTAGCCGATGAGGTAGTAGACGCCGTCGATGCGCCGGTAGTCGTCGCCGAACTCGCGCACGAGGCGCCGGTAGAGCTCGATGGTCGGCGTGAAATCGGCCATGTCCGGCGCGACGAAATCCGGATCGTCGAGGCCGCGGGCCTCCGCCGTGTCGAACTCGATGGAGCTCTTCTCGAAGTAGAGCTCGCCGAGGCGGAACATCGCGTCGGGCGTGTACGTCGGGTCGTTGGGGTAGCGGCGCACGAAGCGCTCGAACACGACGATGGCCGCGTCCCGCGCCTCGTTCAGGAGCCGCTCCTCCTCGGTGATCTGCCGACCGAACCAGCGGTCGCGACCCCGGCGCTGCCGGAGGTACTCGCGGCGGAGGAGGCTCGCCACGCTGCCGCGGTAGGCGCCGGCGACGCGCGAGAAGCGCTCGACCTCGGCCTCCATCTCGAGGAGCGCCGAGACCTGCTCCGGCGAGGGCGGCGGGCGCTCGTCGACGATGCGGCTGTCGGTGGTGTCGAGGAATGAGGGGAGCTCGGGCACGGGCTCGCGCGCCTCGTCCCGGCTCTCCGGGGCCGCGGTGACCGGGCCTTCGCCTTCGGTCGCCGCCTCGGCGCCTTCGGTCGCCGCCTCGGCGCCTTCGGTCGCTGCGTCGTCGGCGCCGCCCTCGCCCTCGGTCGCCGGGGCGTCCGTCGACCCGTCCGGGAAAGGCTCACCCTCGGCCGGCGGCTGCGCCGCGAGGGCCGGAGCGAAGAGCAGCGCCATCGCGAGCGCGAGCGGGCCATGGGCACGGATCGGCGTCATCGGTCGCTCTCGTCGGTGATGTCG
>JBCDGX010000252.1:0-7910 GCA_038750805.1 Myxococcota bacterium | reverse complement strand
GCGCATCACCCAGGTCGGCGCCCGCATCGTCGGTGCGCCCCGCGTCCCCTCCGTCCGCCGCGCGCGACGCCGCCGACGGCGCGCAGGCCCAGGGCCCGACGAGGAGCGAAAGGACGAGCGGGGCGGGAAGGAGGACGCGCGGCATGAAGCCAGGCTATACGCGTATAGGAAGTCGCGCACGCGTCATCGCGGCGCCACGGACGCGGGGCACGGCAGCTCAGCGGGGCGCGAGGAGCCGCGCGGACACCACCATCACGAAGCCGCCGAAGATCTCCGCTTTGGCCCGCCGATCCGGCCCCTCCCCGCGAAGGTGCTGGTCGACGAGCCCGATGGCCGCCGTGGCGAGCGTCGTCGCCGCGTGCCGCATCACGTCGCCGGGGAGCGTCCGCCCCTCGGCGGCGATGACCGCGTCGAGGTGAGCCCGGATCTCGGCGCTCGTGTCGTCCTCGAACTTCCGTGCGAGCTCCCCGAGGAGCCCCCGAGCGCGCCGGTGCTCGAAGAAGATCTCGAGATGCGCCCGCTCGCTCTCGGCGGTCACGAGCATCGCGTCGAAGTGGTCCGCGATCTTCGCCGGATCGTCCGGCCCGGCCTGCCGAAGCGCCGCCTGAAGGCTCCGGATCGCGACCATGAGCCGCGCCCCGACGACCTCGAGCACCGCGGCCCGGTAGGCGTCGCGGTTGGGGAAGTGCGCGTAGAAGGAGGGCTGCGCGATGCCCACGGCGGCCGCGGCGCGCTTCGTGGAGAGCGAGGCGAGGCCCTCCTCGCGGAGGAGCTCCACCCCGGCCTCGATCAGCGCATCTCTCGTTCCCCCGGTCCCCTGAGCCGGCGCCGGGCGCCGCGCGCCGGAACCCTAGTACATCTGGGCTCCCGGCCCGTCGTCCTTAGCGCGCTTCGCCGGGCGCGACGCCAGGGCCACGGAGCACGACCTGTTCGCCGATGGCGAGGGCGCGCACCCGGGACGCCTCGACGCCGTGGCGGGCGACGGCCTCGCGAAGCGCCAGGAGCGGCCCCTCGGGCGTGTCGAGCCCGTGCATGAAGGTGCCGTAGTGGATGGGGATCATCGTCTCCGCGCCGAGGTCGAGGAACGCGCGGACGGCCTCGTCGGCGTCGACGTGGGTCTTCTCCATGAAGTCCCGCGGCGCGATGGGTCCGATGGGAAGGAGGGCCAGGTCGATGCTCCCGAAGCGTTCGCGCGTCGCCTGAAAGAGCGCCTGGTCGTAGGCCGTGTCCCCGCCGAAGTAGACGGTCAGGCCCGCGTGCTCGACCACGTAGCCGGTGAAGCCGCCCTCCATCCAGCTCGCGTCGAGGCCATAGCGGTAGCCCTCGTGGTCGACGGGCACGGCGGTGACGCGCACGTCGCCGGCGACGGTCATCCCCTCCCAGGGCCCGAGCGTGTCGACGGGATGGCTTCGCCGCGGGACGTAGGGGAGCCCGCCGCGCGGGAGAAAGAGATGCCCGACGCGCTCCTCGATGAGGTCGAGGGAGCCGAGCGAGAGGTGGTCGAAGTGCATGTGCGAGATGAGGCATGCGTCGACGGGCGGGAGGTCCGCCGGGTCGAGTCCGGGCTCGACGAGGCGCGGGGAGAGCTGGCCGACGCGATGCACGAAGACCGGGTCCGTGAGGATCTGCCGCTCGCCCATCTGGAGCAGCACCGTCGCGTGGCCGACCCAGAGCACGGCGAGCTCGGCGCCCGGGCGCACGGGCTCGGTGATGCGGCCCCCGACGACCTGCGCGCGTTCGGGGATCTGGAAGGCGTTCCGGAGGAAGATCTGCGGGAAGGGAGCGCAGCTTCCGAGCACCGCGAAGAGCCCGAGGACGAGAGGAGCGCGCATCAGAAGTACCGGAGCTGGAAGCTGAGGACGAAGGTCCGGAGCTCGCCGGGCCGTGGCATCCAGGCGGCGCGTACGCCCACGATGCCGAAGAGCGCATAGAGGCCCGCCTCCACCACGGCCGTGTCCTGGCGGAAGAGCCTCCCGTAGCCGGCGCCGAGGGAGACGCTCGCTCGCTCGCCGTGCTCGGCCAGGGGGAAGGTCGCGCGGGTGAGCGCACGAACGGACGCGGAGGGGCGCCCCTCGAAGAAGAGCCCGGGCGCCACGACCAGCTCGAGGGAGCCTCCGTGGCGTACCGTCGGCTCGGCGACGAGGAAGCGCCAGCGGCTCACCCGCGGGTCCCGGGACCAGCTGAAGAGCAGCGGCGTGACCTGCCAGTGGAGCCCACCCCGGCGCACCCCTTCGCTCACGGCGAAGTCGGCCACGGGGAGAAGCTGGAAGCCCGCCCAGACGCCGGTCACGCGCACCGGCGAGACCCGCGCCTCGGCGTCGCGCGCCGTCGGGGCCTGGGCCTGGGCGTCCGAGGGCGCGAGCCAGAGCACGCCAGCGACCGAGACGAGGCGCAGGAGGTTCGCGAAGGGGGACCGCATTCCCATCGGTCGCCCGAAGGGCGTAGCCGTAAGCTCGCGACCGTCGACGTGCCCGACGATGGGGGTCGCGCGGACCCGCGTGCTAGACGTCCGCGCGTGGCGCGACATGAAGGGGAGCGCGTGGAGGACGCGCGCGGCGAGGGAGCGCCGCCGGCCGCCACCGGAGCGGCGATGCGCCGCGCCGAGCTGACCTTCAAGGCGAACGCCGGCCGCCACGGCTGGCTCCGGCTGACGCCGGCCTACGGGGTCCGACTCGCGGCGGAGCTGCTCGCGGATGCGCCCCGCGACGCGCGCGTGCTCGACCCCTTCGCCGGCTCGGGCACGACCGTGCTCGCGGCGGCCGAGCGCGGTCACGAGGCGGCGGGCGTCGAGCTGAACCCCTTCCTCGTGGGCTTCGCGAACCTCAAGCTCGGCCGCTTTCGCCGGAGCACCCTGGGAGAGGTCCATCGCCGGGCGGAGGCGGCGCTCGCGGACCTTCGCGCGCACGCGCCGCATCCCGCCCCGCCCATCCACAAGATTCACCGCTGGTGGGCGCCACCGGTGCTCGAGTGGCTCTGCCGGGTCCGCGGCGGCCTCGACCTCAGGGGCCGGCCGGGGGCGCTCCTCGAGGTCGCGTTTCTCCGGACCATGATCGGCCTCAGCGGCGCGAGCTTCGGCCACGTGTCGATGAGCTTCCAGGACGCGCCGCCCGAGCTCCCGGCCAGCGCCGCGGCGCGTTTCCGCGAGGACGTCGCCGCGGTGATCGCCGGCGCGCGATCGCCCGTTCCCGGGCGCGGCCGCGTCCGGCGCGCTGACGCCCGCACGCTTGCGCCCCTCGAGGGCGTCTACGAGCGCGTGCTCACCTCCCCGCCCTACCCCAACCGCATCAGCTACGTGCGTGAGCTGCGGCCCTACATGTACTGGAGCGGTCATCTGGCGGAGGCCCGGCAGGCCGGCGAGCTCGACTGGGAGGCGATCGGTGGTACCTGGGGCGTCGCGACGAGCAGGCTCAAGGAGTGGACCCCGCGCGCACCGGTGCCGGACGACCTCGCCCCGACCCTCGTGGCCATCGCGGACGCAGCCCCGGCCGACAAGCGCGCCAACGGCCCGCTCCTCGCGAACTACGTCGCCCGCTACTTCGAGGACATGGCGGCGCACTTCCGCGCGCTCCGCCCCCATGTCGCCGCCGGCGGCCGCCTCGACTACGTGGTGGGCAACGCGAGCTTCTACGGCGTGCTCGTCCCTGCCGAACGACTCCTGGCAGCGCGCATGGGGACCGCCGGCTTCGGGGACGCGCAGGCGCGTGTGCTCCGCAAACGCAACAGCAAGCGCGAGCTCTACGAGTACGTGATCACCGCGCACGGCTGAGGCCGGGTAGGGTCGGGCCGTGGGCATTCGTGAACACCTGGCGCCGCTCGCTCGTGAAGCCGCAGAGCCCGACTGGATGGGCCAAGACGTCGTCGACCTTCCCTGGGAAGAGCCGTTCATCGACCGGAACCTGCGACTGGAGAAGATCTCTCGCGAAGTGGCTTTGGCGCTGGGAGGGCAGGAGCAGGCTCCCTAGTCGGACCATGTGGCAAGCCGTCGCCTTTCCGCACGGCTGCTGGACGGCGCACGGCCGTTCGGTGGTGCGCTGCTCGACGTCGAAGAAGTACGGGCCCTCCACCGCCACTACGACGAGCTCGACGATACCCTGCTTCGGAAACGAGCGGAGCAAGCCTCTCTCACGTCCAGGTTCCTCCCTCCCACGGACGAGGTCGTCGAGCGGGCCGAGCGCACGATGCGGCTCGTCGCGGACGCAGCTCGTGCGAACCACTGCGTGATCGTCTGGGTGATGTAGCGCGCACGATCCCCGACCCCAGCCAGCCACGTGGCCCAGAGAGGCTCGACCTCTTTGCCGTACGCAACGACGGACTCACGGCAGCGACCGCCACGCTTTGCGTCCATGAAACCGCGGCCGAACGACTGTTCGGCCGCCAGCTGGTTGTGCGTGCGGCAGCGAAGCCGGAGGTTCGTCCCGGTGGACGCGCCGCCCTTGGCCCAAGGCACGGTGTGGTCGAGCTCCAGCCCGACCGACGGCGATAGGTGAGCCTCCGCGCCCAGACCGGCCAGACCTCCCCCTCGAGGTCTCTCGAGAATCGCGATTGTCGTAGGCATCCGGCCACGAAGATCGCGGCGCCTCAACCCGGCGGGTCGAGCTCCGCGTCCAGATCCGCCCAGAGCGCATCGAGGTCGAGCGCGAGACCGGGGAGGAGCGCGGGATGCGCCACGCCACCCGTGACGCTCAGCGAGCGGATATAGCGGCCATCGTCGCCGCGCTCCCATACCTCGAAGGAGCGCAGCTCCGGATCGAGCAGCCAGTAGTTGGGGATGCCCGCGGCGGCGTACTCGCCGGGCTTGATGATGCGGTCGCGCTGTGCGTCGCCGGGACCGGGCGACACCACCTCGACGACGACGTCCGGTGGGTGCGTCTGCACGGTCTCGCGCGCGCCGGAGCGCGGCGTGCCCGCCAGGTAGACGCTCACGTCGGGCTTCCGGCCCCGGTCGTGGGCTACGCGCAGCTTGAGGTCGGAGCCGTACACGCGTGCGCCATGCCGGCGCGCCCACCCGGTGAGCTCGAAGATCAGCCACGCGACGGCAGCCTCGTGAAGCCGCGTCGGCACCTCTTCCTCCTCCAGGCGACCGTTCACGAACTCCCCCGGCTCCCCCTCGGGCAGCGCGGCCCACCCCGCGAGGGTGAGCAAAGGAGCCGTGGCGCTCGTCGTCACGGGTCGAGTGTAGCTGGGGCCGCGATGCGGCGCGCCTCGCGCGAGCGCTGACGGGCGATGAGCCCCCCAAACGGAAGACGCGGGAGCCGCCGAAGCGACCCCCGCGTCTCCGAGAAAGGAGCGCCGGAGCAGTCAGCCCCGGCCTTCGCTCACTTCTTGGCTTCCTCGCGCTTCGCGACCTCTTCCTTGACGCGCTCGAGGATGTTGGTGGGCGTCGGCTGGTAGCCCTTGAACTCCATCGAGAACTGGCCACGGCCGCTCGTCATGGAGCGGAGGTCACCGATGTAACCGAACATCTCGCTGAGCGGGACGTCCGCCTTGATGTGGATGTTCGTCGGCATCTTCTCCTGCGAGGAGATCATGCCGCGGCGCCGGTTCAGGTCGCCGATGACGTCACCGACGTTGTTCTCCGGGCAGTACACGTCGACCTTCATGACCGGCTCGAGGAGCTGCGGCCCGGCCTTCGGCATGGTCTGCCGGTAGGCCGCCTTCGAGGCGATCTCGAAGGCCATCTGCGACGAGTCGACGGCGTGGAAGCCGCCGTCCGTGAGCGTGACCTTCACGTCGAGGAGCGGGAAGCCGACGAGCGGCCCCTTGTCGAGACTGACCTTGAAGCCCTTCTCGACCGAGGGGATGTACTCCTTCGGCACGCGACCACCGACGACCTTCGACTCGAACACGAAACCCTCGCCGGGCTCCGCGGGCTCGACCGTGTACTCGATCTTCGCGAACTGGCCGGAGCCACCGGTCTGCTTCTTGTGCGTGTAGGAGTCCTCGACGAGCTTCGTGAGGGTCTCGCGGTACGCGACCTGCGGCTTGCCCGACTCGACCTCGACGCCGTGCGTGCGCTTCAGGATGTCCACCTTGATGTCGAGGTGGAGCTCGCCCATGCCCTTCAGGATCGTCTCGCCCGACTCGTCGTCGACCTCCACGCGGAAGGACGGGTCCTCCTGGATCATCTTGCCGAGCGCGACGCCGAGCTTCTCGGAGTTGTGCTTGTCCTTCGGCTTGATGGCGACGCTGATGACCGGGTCCGGGAAGACCATCGGCTCGAGCGTGGCGGGCTCCTTGGTGTCGGCGAGCGTGTTGCCCGTCCGGACATCCTTGAGACCGATCATGGCGATGATGTCGCCGGCCTGCGCCGTCTCGATCGGAAGGCGGTCGTCCGCGTGCATCTCGACCATGCGGCCGATGCGCTCGTTCCGACCCGTGAAGGTGTTCACGAGCGTGTCGCCCTTCTTGATGACGCCCGAGTAGATGCGCGTGAAGGTCAGCGCACCGTACTTGTCGTCCATGATCTTGAAGGCGAGCGCGCGGACCGGGCCGTCCGGGCTGACCTCGGCGACCTTGCCCGTCGGGTTGCCCTCGAGGTCGATCTCCGGCTGGGGGATGACCTCCGTCGGGTCCGGCAGGTAGTCCACGACCGCGTCGAGGACGAGCTGGATGCCCTTGTTCTTGAAGGACGAGCCGCAGTAGGTCGGGAAGAACTCGAGGTCCCGGGTGCCCTTGCGGATGCATGCCTTGAGCGTCTCGAGGCTCGGCTCCTCGCCGGTCTCGAGGTACTGCTCCATGACGTCCTCGTCGGCCTCGATGGCGGTCTCGATGAGCTCCGCGCGCCACTTCTCGACGTCGTCCTTCATGTCGTCCGGAACATCGAGGAGCTCGAAGTTCTCCGGCTGCATGGAGTCGTCCCAGACCCACGCCTTCCGCGTGAGCAGGTCGACCACGCCCGTGAACTCGGCCTCACGGCCGATGGGCAGCACCATGACGAGGGGCTTGGCCGCGAGGATGTTCTTCACCTGGTCGACGACCCGGTAGAAGTCCGCGCCCGCGCGGTCGAGCTTGTTCACGTAGATGAGCCGGCTGACCTTGGAGTCGTTCGCGTAGCGCCAGTTCGTCTCCGACTGGGGCTCCACGCCGCCGCTGCCGCAGAACACACCGACGCCACCGTCGAGCACCTTCAGCGAACGGTAGACCTCGATGGTGAAGTCCACGTGGCCGGGGGTGTCGATGATGTTGAGCTGGTGGTCGTTCCAGAAGCAGGTGGTCGCGGCCGACTGGATGGTGATGCCGCGCTCGCGCTCCTGGTCCATGAAGTCGGTGGTGGCGGCACCGTCGTGCACCTCGCCGAGCTTGTGGATCTTGCCCGTCAGTTTGAGGATGCGCTCGGTCGTGGTGGTCTTGCCCGCGTCCACGTGGGCGAAGATGCCGATGTTCCGGTACTTGGTGAGGTCCTTCATGGATTCGTCCGCTCTCGGCCCGCGGGGCCTTGCCCAGGGGGGAAGCCCGATGGATAGGGCCGGGTCTCGTTCGCGCCCGCGTAAACTTCCTCGGGCGCTGGCGCAAGGCGCCGCCGTGAGCCGTCCGCGAGTTGTCGCAGAAAACCCCGGAAGCGCTACCTCTGACGGATCGGCGCTCCGGCGCCCACGGATCGTGGTGATGGCGGGACGACCAGGCCCCGCCGGGAGTACGTTTCGATGACCTCGCACCTCCGCCGCGGCGCGCACGCCGCCCTCCTCCTCGCGCTGGCCGCCTGCGGCGACTCGACCCCCCGCGGCCCCGGCGTCGACGGCGGCATGATCGACCTCAGCCGGGACATGCCTCCCCGCACGGACTCTGGGCCGCGACCGGACCTCGGACCCCGCGACCAGGGACCGGCCGACGCGGGCCCAGACCTCGGAAGCGACGGGGACGAGTGCAGCCCCACCGCCGCCTGCGGCGCCGGTCTCCAGTGCTGCGTGATG
>JBCDGX010000251.1:0-7916 GCA_038750805.1 Myxococcota bacterium | reverse complement strand
CAGGCCGCGGCCCTCGAAGCGCTGGGCGAGGAGGAGCACGCCGGCTTCTTCGTCCCCGCTCCGGGCGAGGGCCGAGAGCAGCGCGGGAAGCTCGGAGGGGCGGGCCCGGCGGAGCGCCTCACGGAGGTCCTCGCCGACGCTCGGCTGCGGGCGCTGCAGGAGGCGCCGCGCGAGCACGGTCGCGTTCATGGGGGCCTCGTTTCGGCCGGCGAGGTCCCGGCAGCGCCGGGCGAGGAGCACCGCCACGGGGTCGTCGCCCGACGCCGGGAGCGGCCGCTGGAGCAGGGCGTCCCCGGCGGGGATCGGGTGCCGTGGCAGGAGCCCGATGAGCGCCAGGACCACGGTCTCCCCGGGGAGCTCGCCGAGCGCTGCGATGGCCGCCCGGACGACGCGCGCGTCCCCGTCCTCGACGAGCTCGAGGAGCGGCTCGCGGGCCCGCGGATCGGCCATGCGACCGAGCGCGCCCACGGCCGCGAGGCGGGCCTCTTCGTTCCCGTCGCGGAGCCCCTGGACCAGGGCGGGCGTGGCGCGCCGGTCGCCGAGGCGTCCGAGCGCGCCGTAGACCACGGCCCTCACCTCCGGGGCCTCGTCGCGGCCGCGGCCGATGAGGGGCACGAGGGCCCGGGGGTCGCCGAGGCTCGCCAGCGCGCGGGCCGCGCGGGAGCGCACGCGGGGGTCGTCGTCCTCGAGGCGCCCGAGGAGCGGCACCACGGACTCGTCCCCTCCCGAGGCGCGACCGAGGTTCTCGAGCGCGTCCACCGCCGCGACGCGCACGAGCGGATCCGCGTCCCCGAGCGTCCGGACCAGCGAAGGCACGGCGCTCGCCTCGGCGATCCTCCCGAGGGCGCGGGCCGCGGCCGCGCGCCCGTCCGCGTCGGGGTCCGCGAGCCACGCGAGCAGCGCCGGCACGGCCTGCCGCAAGCGCACGCGCCCCGCGGCCTCGGCGGCGGCGCTCCTCACCCCCGCGTCCTCGTCCTGAAGCGCCTGAAGCAGCGCGTCGGCCACCTCCGCGGCCGGGTAGGCGGCCAGGAGCCGCACCACCTCCTGCCGGCGCCCGGGGGGCGCGCTCGCGAGCTCACGCTCGAGGCGTCCGAGGCGACCCTCCCATTCGAAGCCAAACGCCGTGAGCGCGAGGATCACGAGCAGGGCGCGGTCTCGCCGGCGCACCCAAAACGCGTAGCACAGCGGGCCGGGCCCGGGGGACGCTTCCGCGTTCCGGAGCCGCGAAGGCCGCCGCGCTTCCTCAGCCGACGCCGTGCTCGCGGCACTTCCGCCAGAACGTCGACCGGCTCATGCCGAGGGCGCGCGCCGCATCGCCCTTGCGTCCGCCGCTCGCCTGCAGCGCGCCATGGAGGCGCTCGCGCTCGCGCTCCGCCGCGCTCCGGGGACGTCGGCGCTTGGGGGGCTCGCCGCGGAGCTCGGGGGTCAGCTCGTCCAGGCTGATCCGCGGCCCCTCGCCGACGGCGAAGGCGTACTCGAGCACGTTGCGAAGCTCGCGGACGTTGCCGGGCCAGGGGTGCCGGAGCATCGCCGCGCGCACGTTGTCGTCCATGGCCTCGACCTGCCGGAGGCCCTTCTCGTTCAGCCGGGCGATGAAGTGCCACGCCAGGGCCTCCACGTCGCCGGCGCGCTCACGCAGCGGCGGGAGGAAGATCGGCACGACGCGGATGCGGTACATGAGGTCGTCGCGGAAGCGGCCTGCCTCGACCTCGGCGCGGAGCGCCTTGTGCGTCGCGGCCATGATTCGCACGTCGACCTCCTCCGAGACCGTCCCCCCGACGGGCACGAACTTCCGCTCCTCGAGGACCCGGAGAAGGCGCGACTGGATCGCGAGGTCGATCTCCGCGACCTCGTCGAGAAAGAGCGTGCCCCCGTCGGCGCGGGCGAAGAGCCCCTGGCGATCGCTCACCGCGCCGGTGAACGCGCCCCGCACGTGGCCGAAGAGCTCGCTGGCGAGCAGCTCGACGGTGAAGGTCGCGCAGTTCACGCCGAGGAAGGGCTTCGCGTGCCGGGCGCTCATCGCGTGCAAGGCCCGCGCGACCAGGTCCTTGCCGGTGCCCGTCTCCCCCCGCAGCAGGATGGAGAAATCCGTCCGTGCGACCCGCTCGATGAGCCGAAAGAGCCGCTTCATCGAAGGCGCCACGGTGAGCATCCCGTGGAAGACCTCGATGTCCGGATGCTCGAAGCGTGTCGCGACCATGTTGCGACATCCTGCAACGTTCCGCGCCGGCGACGCGAGCCTCCCGCCGAAATTCATCGTAATTCCCGCCTGCTCACGGGGCCACTGAAGGTTGGCTCAGTCGGTGCTTCGTCCCTGGACGGCGTCGCGGGGTGCGGCGCCGGCACGCGACCGCGGGCGGGGGCTCGCGGCCCGGGATTGGGGTTCGTCATGCTCTTTCGCCAGCTCTTCGACCGGGAGACCTGCACCTACACGTACCTGCT
This sequence comes from Myxococcota bacterium, assembly GCA_038750805.1. Classification (GTDB taxonomy): domain Bacteria; phylum Myxococcota_A; class Polyangia; order Polyangiales; family Houyiibacteriaceae; genus CALCTH01. Next base: position 5,474 of record JBCDGX010000251.1, on the reverse strand, counting down.
GGCGGATGCGGCGACCCGGGACGCCGTCCTCGTCGACTCGGTGCTCGAGCACGTGGATCGCGACCTCCAGCTCGTGGACGAGCTCGGCCTTCGCCTCGCCTATGCCGTGGAGACGCACGTGCACGCCGACCACGTCACGGGCGCCGGCACGCTCCGCGAGCGCACGGGCTGCCAGACCGTCGTGAGCCGCCACGCGGGCGCCACCTGCGCCGACCGGCAGGCCGGGGAGGGGAGCCTCGTGCAGTTCGGCGCGCACGTGCTCGAGGCGCGCGAGACCCCAGGCCATACGAACACCTGCATCAGCTGGGTCACCGAGGACCGCGCCTACGCCTTCACCGGCGACACGCTGCTCGTGCGCGGCTGCGGCCGGACGGATTTCCAGCAGGGCTCGGCGCCGACGCTCTACGAGTCCGTGCACACGAAGCTCTTCTCGCTCCCGGAGGACTGCCGGGTGCAGCCCGCCCACGACTACCGGGGCCGCACGCACTCGACCATCGGCGAGGAGATCCGCTTCAACCCGCGCCTCGGTGGCGACAAGAGCGTGCGGGACTTCGTCGAGATCATGGCCGCCCTGAACCTGGCGCAGCCGAAGAAGATCGCGATCGCCGTGCCCGCCAACCTCAGCTGCGGCCTCGCCTGAGGACCCTGCGTTGAACTACGGCTTTGTCATCGACAATCGCTCGTGCATCGGCTGTCACGCCTGCTCGACGGCCTGCAAGAGCGAGAACGAGGTGCCCCTCGGGGTCTACCGCACGTGGGTGAAGACCACGGAGACGGGCACCTTCCCGGACACGCAGCGGCACTTCCAGGTCACGCGCTGCAACCACTGCGCGAACCCGCCGTGCACGCGCATCTGTCCCACCGGCGCGATGTACCAGCGCGATGACGGCATCGTGGAGTTCGACGCCGAGGCCTGCATCGGCTGCAAGGCCTGCCTCCAGGCGTGCCCCTACGACGCGATCCACATCGACCCGGAGACGCACACGGCAGCCAAATGCCACTTCTGCGCGCATCGCATCGAGGTGGGTCTCGAGCCGAGCTGCGCCGTCGTCTGCCCGACGCACGCGATCATCGCCGGGGACATGGACGACCCGAGCTCGGAGATCAGCCGCGTCCTCAGCCGGGAGAAGGTGACCGTGCGGAAGCCTGAGCAGGGCACGGCGCCGAAGGTCTTCTACATCGACGGCAGCGACGTGAACCTCACGCCGACGGCGACGGAGCGCGCGCCCGAGTCCTTCATGTGGGCGGACGTGAAGCCGCTCCACGCGGCCTTCGCTGGGGCCGGGAACGGGAAGGCGAGTCTCCCGGTGCTCGGGGCCGGCGGCCGGCGCGCCCCGCAGCCCCAGGGCCAGCCTGCGTCCGGGCCCATTCACATCGGCGAGCGCACCGCCGGCCACATGGTCCAGGTCGGCTACAACGCCCAGCACGACGTGCCCTGGCATTGGCCGGTGCCGGCCTACCTGGTCACCAAGGGCATCGGCGCGGGCCTCTTCCTCTTCCTCGCGCTGGCCTTCGGCCTCCACCTCGCGCCCTTCGACGCCTCCCTCGCCTTCGCCGGGAGCGTGCTCGCGACGGGGATGATGGCCGCGACGACGGCGCTCCTCGTCTACGACCTCGAGCAGCCGCGGCGCTTCCTCTTCATCCTGCTCCGGCCCCAGTGGCGAAGCTGGCTGGCGCGCGGGGCCGTCGCGCTCATCGGCTTCAGCAGCCTCGCCGGGCTCTGGATGCTGGCCGAGGGCGGCGCGCTCTTCGGGCTGCTCGAGCCGGCGACGGCGGCGGCCGCGCGCCCGTGGCTCCTCGCCCTGGGCGCGCCCTTCGCGCTCTTCGCGGCCATCTACACGGCCTTCCTCTTCGGCCAGGCCGAGGGCCGGGACCTCTGGCAGACGCCGCTCCTGCCCGCACACCTGGTGGTGCAGGCGGCGATGATGGGTGCGGCCAGCACCCTCGTGCTCGGCCTGGCGCTCTCGCTCGGACCGGAGCTCCAGGCGCTCGCGGTGAAGACGCTCGGCATCGCGCTCGGCGTCGACCTCTTCATGCTCCTGCTCGGCGAGCTGGGGATGCCCCACGCGAGCGAGGTCGCGGCCCGGGCCGCGCATGCGATCACCCACGGGCGCTTCAAGACGCACGTCTGGGGCGGCGCCGTCGCGCTCGGCCACCTTTTGCCCTTCGCGCTCCTCTTCACCGGATCCCCCGCGCTCCGGGCAGCCGCCGGGCTCGCCTCGGTGGTCGGCCTCTACCTCTACGAGCACGCCTTCGTGATGGCGCCGCAGGAGGTTCCGAACTCATGAGCACCCGGACCCACACGCTCGGCTTCCTCGAGCGCCTCCTGAGCTTCCGGGGCCCGAGCCCCGCCCGCGTCGAGCGCGCCGCGCCACGCGAACGCCCCCAGGGGGCCCCGGTCGAGCCGCCCCGCTACGGCAGCTCGGACCGGCAGCCCGTCAAGCTCGACGTCGTGCACCAGCCCGACGGGCGCATCACCCAGTACCCCCCGCCGGAGCGCTGGGACGACTGGGTCGAGTACGACGCGAAGGCCTGGCCCAAGCGCGTCGCGCGCCGCTACACGCTCGTCCCCACCATCTGCTTCAACTGCGAGAGCGCCTGCGGCCTCCTCGCCTACGTGGACAAGGAGACCTTCGAGGTCCGGAAGTTCGAGGGGAACCCGAAGCACCCCGGATCCCGCGGCCGGAACTGCGCCAAGGGGCCGGCGACGCACAACCAGACCTACGACCCGGAGCGCATCCTCCACCCTTTGAAGCGCGTCGGAAAGCGCGGTGAAGGGCAATGGAAGCGCGTCTCCTGGGACGAGGCGCTCACGGACATCGCGAACCGAATGCGCGAGAGCCGGAAGCGGCGGCGCGACGGAATCATGTATCACGTCGGCCGGCCCGGCGAGGATCACTTCGCGAACCGCACCATCACCGCGTGGGGCGTCGACGGGCACAACAGCCACACGAACATCTGCTCCGCCGGCGCCCGCCTCGGCTATTTCAGCTGGAGCGGCGCCGACCGGCCGAGCCCAGACTACGCCCATGCGCGCGCGACGCTCCTCGTGAGCGCGCACCTCGAGAGCGGGCATTACTTCAACCCGCACGCGCAGCGGATCATCGAGGGCAAGCGGAAGGGCGCGAAGCTCATCTGCTTCGACCCGCGGCTCTCGAACACGGCGGCGCGGAGCGACGTCTGGCTCCCGACGTGGCCGGGCTCCGAGGCGGTCGTGCTCCTCGCCATGGCCAACCACCTCATCCAGACGGGGCAGTACGACCGCGCCTTCCTGAAGGACTGGGTGAACTGGGAGGCGACGCTCGAGGCCATCCCACGCTTCGCCGAGGATCCGGACGTCCGGGCCATCGGGGAGCACGCCGCGGAGCGACATGGCGCGACCGGCGCCTGGGCCTTCGAGGACTTCGAGGCGTTCCTCCGAAGGGCCTACGCGGGCTACACCTTCGAGCGCGCCGCGGCCGAGGCGCAGGTCCCCGAGGAGCGCATCCGCGGGGCGGCGGAGATCGTCGCCAACGCCGGGGACCGCGTCGCGGGTCATACCTGGCGCAGCGCCACCATGGGGAACGAGGGCGGCTGGCAGGTCGCGCGCTGCCTCTTCTTCCTCAGCGTCCTGACCGGGAGCGTGGGCACCAAGGGCGGGACCAGCCTGAACAGCTGGAACAAGTTCGTCCCGAAGCCGCCCTCCCAGCCGCCGGCCTTCAATGCGTGGAACGAGCTCCATCTCCCGCACGAGTGGCCCTTCGCGATGTACGAGATGTCGTTCCTCTTGCCCCACTTCCTCGAGGAGGAACGGGGCGAGATCGACGTCTACTTCACGCGCGTCTACAACCCGATGTGGATCAACCCGGACGGGTTCATGTGGATGCGCGCGCTCCAGGACGAGGAGAAGCTTAAGCTCCACGTCGCCCTTACGCCGACCTGGAACGAGTCCGCCTGGTTCGCCGATTACGTGCTCCCCATGGGGCACGCCGGGGAGCGCCACGACGTGATGAGCCAGGAGACCCACGCGGGGCAGTGGATTGGCTTCCGCCAGCCCGTGCGCCGCGTCGCCATGGAGCGCGCCGGCAAGGCCGTCACGCGCACCTGGGAGGCGAACCCCGGCGAGGTCTGGGAGGAGGCCGAGCTCTGGATCGACCTCAGCTGGAAGATGGACCCCGACGGGAGCCTCGGCGTCCGGCGCTTCTTCGAGAGCCCGGCGGACCCCTCACGGCCGATCTCCATGGACGAGTACTGGGGCCACGTGTTCGAGCAGAGCGTGCCCGGGCTCCCCGAGGCCGCGGCGAAGGAGGGCCTCGCGCCCCTCGCCTACATGCGGAAGTACGGCGCCTTCGAGGTCTCGCGGGACCGCTACCTGCCTTACCTCGCGGAGAAGGAAGGCGGGGTGCCCGTCGCCGGGAAGGCGCGCGAGGGCTTCAAGACACCGAGCGGGAAGCTCGAGCTCTTCAGCCCGACGCTGCACGAGTGGGGCTGGAAGGAGCAGGCCTATTGCATCCCCTGGCACCTCCCGAGCCACGTGGCGCCGGAGAAGATCGACCGGGACGCGGGGGAGATGCTCCTGCTCCCGACCTTCCGGCTCCCGACGCTGATCCACACGCGCAGCGCGAACGCGAAGTGGCTCTACGAGATCAGCCACAAGAACCCGGTGTGGATGCACCCGGAGGACGCGGCGCGCCTCGGCGTCCGCACCGGCGAGCTGCTCTACGTCCAGACGGAGATCGGCGCCTTCGTCGACAAGGTCTGGGTCACCGAGGGCATCAAGCCCGGCATCATCGCCATGAGCCACCACCTCGGCCGCTGGCGCCTTCAGGAGGGGGAGGGCATCGGCGCGGGCATGAGCGCGCTCGCCCGCCTGGACCAGGAGGGGCGGGAGCACGCGCTCCACATCGTGCACGGCGCCAAGGCCTGGAAGTCGCCGGACCCGGACACGAGCCGCATCTGGTGGGAGGACGTGGGCGTGCACCAGAACCTCACGCATGCCGTGCACCCGGACCCCGTCAGCGGGGCGCACTGCTGGCATCAAAAGGCGCGCGTCGTGCGGAAGGCGAGGGCCGGTGAGAAACACGGGGATGTCCGCGTCGACACGGCGCGCTCCATGGCCGTGTACCGGGAGTGGGTCGCGAAGGCCCGGCCAGCCACGGCGTTCAGCCCGGACGGAACGCGGCGCCCCTATTGGCTCAAGCGCCCGCTGAAGCCCGTGCGCGAAGCCTACGACCTGCCCGGCGTGCGGCCCGGCTGCGACGGGGAGTCCCTCGCCGCCGAGTGACCCACGGCGACGGGCTATTCTCCCTCCGATGCCGGACGCGACCTCACTCGCGGGGCCCGCCCTCGCGGAGGCGCGGGGCCGCGGCTACCGGCTCCTCGGGGAGTTGCTCTCCCGGGGGCCCTCCGCGGAGCTCTTGCCCGCGGCGCGCGCGAGCGACGCGCTCGCCGCGGTACTAGTCGCGGCGGACCTCGACCGGGCCGCGGCCGACCAT
>JBCDGX010000250.1:0-7917 GCA_038750805.1 Myxococcota bacterium | reverse complement strand
CCCGGCGCGCACGGGGAGTCGTGCCAGGCCCGGTCTCTCGGAGCGCCCGCAATCGCTACGCGCTCGCCGGGCCCGCCGAGCCGCCTCCCGCCGACCGCGAGGGCTACGCGCGCGTCGACGCGAGCCCCTTCGTCGAGACGCGCACGGACCCGCGCTCGACCTTCTCCGTCGACGTCGACACCGCGAGCTACGCGAACGTCCGGCGCTTCCTGCTCCGGGAGAACCGGCGCCCGCCCGCCGACGCCGTGCGCCTCGAGGAGATGGTGAACTACTTCCGCTACGCCGAGGGCGCGCCCCCGCCGAGCGAGCATCCCGTCGCCATCGACACCGAGGTAAGGGACTGCCCCTGGAACGCGAACCATCGGCTCATGCGCGTCGCGCTCCGGACCGCCCCCCTCGACCTCGACGGCGGGCCGCCGCGGAACCTGACCTTCCTCCTCGATGTGTCGGGCTCGATGAACGCGGCGGACAAGCTGCCGCTCCTGAAGCGCAGCCTGGCCATGCTCTCCCACGAGCTCCGCGCGCAGGACCGCGTCGCCATCGTCGTCTACGCGGGCTCGAGCGGCCTCGTGCTCCCGCCCACGAGCGGCACGGACCGCGGCGCCATCCTCGGCGCGCTCGAGAACCTGCGGGCGGGCGGCAGCACCGCCGGCGCCGCGGGCATCGAGCTCGCCTATCAGACCGCACGCCGGAGCTTCCGGGAGGGCGGCATCAACCGGGTGATCCTCGCGACGGACGGCGACTTCAACGTCGGGCCCTCGAGCCAGGGCGAGCTGACGCGGATGATCGAGGCCGAGCGCCGGAGCGGCGTCTTCCTGACGGTGCTCGGTTTCGGCACCGGGAACCTCCAGGACGACCGCATGGAGTACCTCGCGGACCGCGGGAACGGCAACTACGCCTACATCGACTCGATCAGCGAGGCGCGGAAGGTGCTCGTGCGCGAGCTCGGCGGGACCCTCGTCACCGTCGCCCAGGACGTGAAGCTCCAGCTCGAGATGAACCCGGCGCGCGTCGCGCGCCATCGCCTGCTCGGCTACGAGAACCGGCGCCTCGAGCACCGGGACTTCCGCGACGACACGAAGGACGCGGGCGAGATGGGCGCCGGCCACGAGGTCACGGCCTTCTACGAGCTCGTGCCCGTGGGTGCACCCGACGCGGCCGGCGGCGACGACGTGCCCGGACTCCGCTACCAGGAGGACGCGCCGGCGCCGGGACCCGATCCGAGCGGCGGCGACGAGCTCGCCTACGTCCGCGTGCGCTACCAGCCGCCGGGCGGCGGCGAAGGGCGCGAGCTGGCGGTCCCCGTCGCCACGCCCTCGGACGACGCGCTCGACGCGGCCGGCTCCGAGGCCTTCCGCTTCGGCGCCGCGGTGGCCGGCCTCGGGCTGGCGCTTCGCGAGGACACGTTGGCGACGCCGGATCTCTCCGCGATGCGTGAGCTCGCGGCCGGCGCGCTCGGCGATGACCCCCACGGGGACCGGCGCGAGCTGCTCCAGATGATCGACGCGGCGCGCCGGACGCCCTGAGCGCGGCGCTCAATCGTTCCCCCGCGTGGCCGCCGCCACCGGCCCCGCCAGGACGTCGAAGAGCGGCGCCACGCCGGGGCGGGCCAGGTAGCGACCGGCCGGCGCGGGCTCGAAGCCGAAGGGCCGGTAGAACGCCTGCGCGTCCGCCGTACCGAGAAGCCACTTCCGAACCGCGCCGAAGCGGGGGTGCTCGAGGAGGAAAGCCACGATCGCCCGGCCGACCCCACGCCCGCGCCACGCCGCGTCGACGAACACGTCCCCGAGCCAGGCCAGGGTGATGCCGTCGCTCACGACACGCGCCACGGCCACCTGCGCGCCATCGTCCGCGTAGGCCCCCACCACGTAGCTCCCGACGAGGGAGTCGAGGAGACGCGCCTCCGTGAGCGCCTGGGCCCAGTAGCTCTCGTCCCGGAGCCATGCGAGCACCTTGGGAAGGTCGAGGCGGGCAGGGTCCGGGTCCACCGTGAAACCACCATGCTCCGCCCGGCGCTCGAGGCGTGGGAGCCGCCGGAGCACCGCCGCACGCACGGCATCGGTCGGCGGGTGCGCCTCGGCGGGCGCGGGCCGCCCGACGGCGGTCCGGAGCGGAAGCACGCCGGTCCAGGTCGCGGGCGACGATACGTCCGGCGACGGTCCGCCGTCCCGGACCTTCGCGGAGGTCTGGCGAAGATCGAGGGCGAGCACGCGGGTGGCGCGAAGCTCCGCGTCCGTCGCGGGCCGCGCCTCGAGGGAGCGGCCCGGCAGGGTATGGTCGACGATGACGTCGAAGGCCCGGCGCTTCTCGTCCGCGTCCTCGACGAGGCGGAGCTCGCCGAAGAGCACCGCGCTTCGGTAGTTCATCGAGTGCGCGAACGCCGAGCGCGCGAGCACGAGCCCGTCGAGGAGCGTCGCCGTCACGCAGACCGGGCCCGGCTGGCGGAGCAGTCCGTTGGCGACGGCGCCGTGGAGGTAGAGCGTGTCGTCGCGGCGCCCGAAGGCCATGGGCAGCACCAGCGGGCCCTCGGGCGTGCTGACGCCGACGTGCACGACGAGCGCTTCGTCGAGGATCGCGCGCACGGCGTCCGGGCGCGCGCGCTCCGGATGGCGCCGAAGCGACGTTCGGTCGAGCTCGGTCATGGCCCCACGGTGCGCGGCGCATGGCATGCTGCGAAGGTCCAGATTAGAGAATCTGACTGGACCAGTCGACGCGAGAGCCAAGGACGCTCTCCAGGGTGACGACGATGAGCTACCCCGAGATCGTCCTCGACGAGGGTCCGGCCCCGATCTTCCTTCGCCTCGCGGAGTCCGTCGCGCGGGACGTGCAGCGCGGGCGCCTTCGGCCCGGCGACCGGCTGCCCAGCTCGCGTGCGCTCGCGGAGCGGCTGGGCGTCCATCGCAACACGGTGCTCGCCGCGTGGCGCGAGCTCGAGCGCCAGGGGTGGATCGAGACCGAGGCCGCCCGCGGGACCTTCGTGGCGCGCACCCTCCCCGGGCACGTCACCGGCGTCCCTACGACGCTCCCCACGCGCGCCGGCTTCGACGTGCCGGCGATTTCGAATCCGGCGCCCCCGGTGATCCGTCCCGGCACGCTCCCGCTCCTCGGAGGAGTCCCGGACCTTCGCCACGTCCCGCGGGCGGCTTTGGCCCGGGCCTATCGGCGCGCGCTCCGCCGGGGCCTCGGCCTCGACTACGGCGACCCCGCGGGCTCTCCCGCGCTCCGCGAGGCGCTCGCGACGCGCCTCGCCGCGGCGCGGGGCCTGGCCGTGACGGCGGATGCGCTCGTGGTGACCCGGGGGAGCCAGATGGCCCTCGACCTGCTCGCGCGGGTGCTGCTTCGGCCCGGCGACCTCGTGGCCGTGGAGGCCTACGGCTACCGGCCGGCGTGGCGCGCGCTCCGGAGCACGGGCGCGCGCCTGCTCCCGGTCCGAGTCGACGCCGGCGGCCTCGATGTGGCGCGCTTCGCGACGCTCCTCGAGCGCCGACGCATTCGCGCGCTCTACCTGACCCCGCACCACCAGTACCCGACGACGGCGACGCTCTCCGCCCCGCGCCGCCTCGAGCTCCTTCGCCTCGCGGCGACGCACCGCGTGGCCATCCTCGAGGACGATTACGACCATGAGTTCCACTACGAGGGGCGGCCGGTGCTTCCCCTCGCCGCGCGCGACCCGGCGGGCGTGGTGGTGCACGTGGGGACGCTCTCGAAGATCCTGGCGCCGGGCCTGCGCGTGGGCTGGGTCGTGGCGCCGGCGCCGCTCCGGGACGCGCTCGTCGCCGCGCGCACGAACGTCGACCGCCAGGGCGACCTCTGCGTCGAGGCCGCCGTCGCCGATCTGCTGGACGATGGCGAGGTCCAGCGCCACGCGCTCCGGATGCGCCGGCTCTACCGCGCGCGGCGCGACCACCTCGCCCGGCGCCTCGAGGAGCGCTTCGCCGGACGGCTCCGCGTTCGCGTTCCCGCCGGGGGCATGGCGCTCTGGGTTCGCGCGCCAGGCATCGACGTCGACGGCTGGGCCGAGCGGGCGACGGCTCGCGGGGTGGTGTTCCAGCCGGCGAGCCTCTTTACCTTCGACGGCAAGCCGCGGCGCGCGATGCGCCTCGGGTACGCGGCCCTCGAACCGAGCGAGCTCGACGAGGCCGTGGAGGTGCTGGCCGCCACGCTCCCTGGCCCGTGATCAGCCGAGACGCTCGCGAAGTCCGGCGGCCAAGCGTCGGCTCACGGGGAGCGGCGCTGCAACGTCCCTCAGCCGAAGCTCCCAGCGACCGCCGCTGGCGACGAGCCCTTCGGCCGCGTCGAGATTCGCGAGGAGCGAACGGTGGATGCGCGCGAAGCACGGTGGGAGGCGCGACTGCCAGCTCTCGAGGGACTCCTTGACGCGCACCTCGCGGCCGTCGCCGAGGTGCACCTCGGAGTAGTCCCCGTCGGCGCGCACGAAGCGGATTTCCGCGGCCTCGGCGAAGAACACGCTCTTCCCCGCGCGCAGTGAGACCCGCGCCGGCGCTTCGTCCCGGCGCCGCCAGACGCGCTCGAGGGCCCGGTCGAGGTGTTCGCGGAGCACGGGCTTCACGAGGTAGTCGACGGCCTCCACGGCGAAGGCGCGGACGGCGTAGTCCCCGTAGGCCGTGACGAAGACCACGGGGACGCGCACGTCCGTTCGCTCGAAGAGCTCGAACCCGCTCTCATCCAGGAGGCGCACGTCCAGGAAGACGACGTCCGGCGCACGCACGAGCGCCGCGACGGCGGACGCGACCGAGTCGGCCTCGCGCACGACCCCGACGTCGGCTCGCTCGTCGAGAAGCGAGCGCAGCGCCACCCGCGCGAGCCATTCGTCGTCCACGACGAGGACGTCGAGCTTCGCCACGCTGCCTTCCTTCGTCACCGCTCCGAGCGTCGCACGTGTGGCCTCAGCGGAGGCGCACCGCGGCGTAGAGGATGGCGGGGGCGGTGATGGCCTCGATGGCCGCCACGGTGTCCGAAGCGTTGGTGATGTCGTAGGCCGTGGTCGCGCTGAAGTCCGCCTCGGGAACCCAGATCAGGGCGCGCCCATCGACGAAGATGGCGCCGATGCGTCCGCCCCCGAGCGGCACGCCCATCACCGGCGTCGCCGTGGTGGCCGTGGCGGGGTCGTCGACCCGGTGGAGACGCCAGGCCGGCGCGCCGATGACCCGGGTGATGTCGTCGCCGATGGGGATCACCGTCTCATCGTAGGCGGTCAGGAAGCCGGAGCTTCCGGACCCCTGCAGCAAGCTCGCCGCCATGGCCCCACCCACGAGGCTCCCGAGCTCGAGCGCATACGTGTCGTCGATGGCGCTCGCCCCGGCGCGGAGGCGCACGACGCAGGGCGGGAAGGCGCCCGGCAGCTCGCCGCGATCGGCGATGGCTGCCGCCGCGTTCGACGCGAAGTACGTGTCGCCCGCCGCATCCGTCATCGACGTCTGGATGGCGCCACAGCCTTCGTAGATCTCCACGTCGACGGCGTCGCTCGCCGTGTCCACGTAGACGAAGGCCGTGGTTCCGGCGTTCGTTCCCGTCTCGGTCCCGAAGGAGAAGGGCATCACCAGCTGGTCGCCTCGCCGCGTGATGCCGCCGATTCCGCCGGGCGTCAGGCCCTCCGGCGTCTCGATACCGAGATCGATGCTCCCGAGAGTGGTCATCTCGGTCGGGTTCCAGATGATCAGCTGGCCCAGCGCGACGTCGACGAAGTAGGCCCGGTCCGCCGAGATGAACTGCATCAGCTCGGGCTGGATGCCGGAGAGCGCCCCGGTGCCGAAAGCCATGAAGCTCACGGTCTCCCCGACGACCAGCTCCCCGTCGTCATCCAGCGTGTAGCGGGTGATGTTCGGGGCCTCGGGATCCGAGAGGAAGAGCGCGTCGCCGTTCGAGGCGCAGATGGGCCGCCCGGCGAACTCGATGGCCTGCGCCGGGTCGAACACGGCGTCGGCGTCGATGGATGGGAGCACGGCGACGAGGCCCGTCAGCCCCTCCGGGGTGATCGTGAACCCGCAGACCGCAAAGGCCGGGTCCGGCATGCCCGCGTCCTCGCCCAGGTCGAGGCCGGCGTCGTCCGGGCCCCCATCGGGCCTCCCGAGGTCCATGCCCGCGTCGGTGCTGCCGACGCCGAGGTCGGTCCCCGACGCGCCGTCGTCGTCGCCGCAGCCGCCCATGGCCACCGCGAGGAGCAGAGCCCCGGCCGAAAAGAGAGAGGGGGCCGTGAGGCCCGGTCGCATCGTGCTGAGCATGCACGGCCCCCTAGCGGCTGTCGTTATTGAAAACCAAATTCATCTGTGCTCGATGTCTCTCTTCGTCGGCGATCGGTCCGGGTGGGTCGGCGAGCGGTCGCGCCTCGTGTGGCTCCGCCCGGGGGCGGTGGCTTCGCCCGCGCGCGCCGTGGTAGCCGCAGCCCATGGGACGGAGAAAGCCTTGAACGCCTCGGCGCGACGCTCCTTCTGGACGGTCCAGCTGGTCGCGTGGCCGCTCGTCACCATCGTGTGCCTCGGGCATCGGGCGTCGCACGACATCAAGAACGAGCTCGCGCCCCCGGCGGAGGCCTTCGGTCTGCTCGGCCTCTTCGCTGTCCTCGGGTTCCTCGGTTCGAGCGGCCTCGGGCGCGCCTACCTCGCCCTACCGGACCGGTGGCTCGAGGGGGAGCGCAACCGGCTGACGGTGCTCAGTCTGGCCCTCTCGGCCCTCCTCGCCGCGAGCTGCGCGCCCGTGATGTACGCGGCGTATGCGTCCATGAGCTGGCAGAGCCCTTGGTTCGTGGGGACCGTGCCCTACTGGAGCAGCCTGAACTTCTTCGTCCTCTTCGCCGCGTGGAGCGCGATCTTCCACGGCGTGCGCTACCAATCGCGTTTTCGCCGCACCCAGCGGCGACTGCTCGAGGCGCAGGCCCTGGCGCGCGACGCCCAGCTCGCGGCGCTCCGGCTGCAGCTCAACCCGCACTTCTTCTTCAACGCGCTGAACTCGGTCGTCGGCCTGGTCGAGGTCGACCCCCGCCAAGCGCAGGAGCTGATGCGGCGGCTCGCGGCGCTCATGCGTCGAACGCTCGACAGCGCGAGCTTCGAGCTGGTGCGTCTGGACGAGGAGCTGGACTTCGTCGGGCAGTACGTTCGCTGTGAGCAGATCCGCTTTCGCGACAAGCTCGACGTCACGCTGGAGGCGCCCGAAGCGCTCGCGGCGGCGCCGGTGCCAGGCATGCTGCTGCAGCCGCTCGTGGAGAACGCCATCAAGCACGGGCTGAGACAGGGCCAGACCCTCCGGCTCCACCTCGACGCGCGCGGCACGACCGAGAGCATCACGCTCGAGGTACGCAACACGGGGACCCTGGCGGAGGACGTCCGGGAAGGCACGGGTCTCGGACTCGTGCGCAAGCGCCTCGGCGCCCAGCTCCCGGAGAGCGGCGCCTTCGAGCTCGTACAGGAGGCCGAGTGGGTCGTCGCGCGGGTGCGCTATACCCCCGCCGAGGCCACGACGGAGCGCGCGAGCCTCCGGAGGGGTCGCGCTCCAGCCATCGGCGCGCCGACGCCCGCCGCGCGACCCCTCCGGGGCGCGTAGCCGGAGCCCCCGATCGTCGCGGCTGCCACGTGAAGGACGCTCAGCGCGCGCCCTCGGGTGCCTCGCCCCAGAAGCCCGACCGCTTCTCCACGTCGAGGTCGCCGACCACCCGCACCTGACACGCGAGGCGCATACCCGCGGCGCGCGAGCGCGTCGCGTCGTGGGGCGGGAAGTCGAGGCGCCAGCGCTCCATGCGCGTCAGCTCGGCCGGCTCGACGGCGCCGCGCACGACGAGCGCGCAGGTGCCGCAGGAGCCGAACCCCTTGCAATTCAGCATGCGGGCGGACCCGTTGTGCGGGGTGGCGCCCGCCCCCCGGCGCGCGTCGCCGAGCTTCTCGCCGGCGTCGGCCGCCACGAGTG
>JBCDGX010000249.1:0-7927 GCA_038750805.1 Myxococcota bacterium | reverse complement strand
GGCACCGCTTCGCGGCGCCCTCACGCCGGTCGGCGCCATCCCCTCGCCTCGGAAATGCACCACATTTCGTCGGCTCGCGGACGCACCCCACGACGCGAAATCGTCCACGACCCGGATGGGTCGCCTTTCTCACCAACCTGCCAGCGTCACGAGTCGCGCGGCGGTGGGCCGCCCGCTAACGTCATGCGCCATGGTCGTCGACGCCTGGATGCAGCACCCGACGGGCGCCTTCATGGCGCACCGGATGTTCGCCTCGCTCCGCCGCTGGATGGGGCTGCCCGACGAGGTGGGGGACGTTCCGCTGGCGACGACCCTCGGTGCCATGGACGCGGCTGGGGTCGACGGGGCGCTCGTCTCCGCGTGGTGCGGGGACACGGGCTGGCTGCTGACGAACGACCACGTGGCGGAGGTCGTCGCCCAGGCGCCGACGCGCTTCTCCGGCGTGGGCAGCGTCGACCTGCGCGATCCCGTGGAAGCCGCCCGCGAGGTGAGGCGCTGCGCGGAGCGGGGCTTCGTCGGGATCCGGGTGCTGCCGTGGCTCTGGGGGCTCCCGCCGGACGACCGTCGCTACTACCCGGTGTACGTCGCCTGCGTCGAGGCCGGGCTGCCCTTCTGCACGCAGATCGGGCACACGGGGCCCCTCCGTTCGTCCGAGCCGGGACGGCCCATCCCCTACCTCGAGCGCGTCCTCCTCGACTTCCCGGAGCTGGTCGTCGTCGGCGGGCACGTGGGCGCCCCGTGGATTCACGAGGTCCTGAGCCTCCTCCACAAGTTCCCGCGCTTCCACGTCGACACCTCCGCCTACGCCCTGCATCGCCTGCCGGCCGAGCTCGTCACGTACGTGAAGGGCCGGGGCCGCGAGCGCGTCCTCTTCGGCAGCAACTACCCGATGCTCACCCCCGCCGCCTGCCTCGAGCGGGTCGACGAGCTCGGCCTGGATGACGAGGCCCGGACAGCCTTCCTCGGCGGGAACGCGACGCGCGTTTTCGGTCTCTGACGCGCGGCGCTCTCCTGGCGCCACCCGCCTCAGCTCCCGAGCTCGTCCCGCAACCACCCTAGGAGTGCCGCGAGCTCCGGCACCTGAGGGATGCCGTAGCGCGCGCAGACCACGTCCACGTTCCCCTTCCGCCAGTACCCCTCCGGGCAGCACACCACGAGGCCCTCGCGCCGCGCGACGAGGCCGAGCTCGAGGAGCGAGATCGGCGCCTTCGTCTCCGGCGCGAGGTACATCGCCACGAGCGTGGCGCCCTCGAGGCCCGCGAGCTCCCACTCGACCTGCTCCCGGAACTCGGGCTGGTCGAAGGTCGCCCGCCAGGTCGCGTCCCAATCCGGCCGGCGCGGGTTCAGCACGTCGACGTCGAGGTCTTCGAGCCCGCGCGCCAGCTCGGCCTGCCAGTCCGGCGCGACGCCCATGTCGATGGACCCGGCAAGGAACACGCTCGGCCGGGGCCCCGGGGCCCAGCGCATCGGAGGGACGAAGTGGCGCATGCCCGAGCGTAGCGCGCGGCGGCTCGGTCCCCGCTCAGCTCTCCGTCCAGACCGCCAGCACGTTGCCGCTCGGGTCGCGGAAGTGGAAGCGGCGGCCGCCGGGGAAATCGAAGGGAGGCGTCTCGATGGCGCCGCCGTGCGCTTCGACCGCCGCGAGCGTCGCGTCGAGGTCGTCCGAGTAGAGCACGATCAGGGGACCGCCCGGGGTCGGCTCGCCGACGCTCAGCCCGCCCTGCTCGCGCACCTCGCCCTGGATGCCCGCGTAGGTCGGCGCGTAATCCGTGAAGGCCCAGCCGAAGGCGCCGGCGTAGAAGCGCTTGGACGCCTCCATGTCGCGCACGGTGATCTCCAGGTAGTCGATGGTGTGGTGACGGCCGCTCATGCGCCGGAGGGAAGCACGGCGCTGTGACCTTCGCCCGGCGCCACCCCGAGGCGCCGCCCGAGGCCCCGGAGCGGCCCCCAGCCCCAGACCTTCTCGGCGTGGAGGTAGCAGGCGAAGGCCACGAAGCTGAGCTGGTAGGGAAAGCCGATGGCCATGAGCGCGAGCACGCCCCAGTGGAAGCCCCAGACCGCCATCACCCAGGGCTTCCTCAGCCGCGCGACGAAGAGCACGAGCGGCGCCGCCAGCTCGAGCACGAAGCTCAGCACCGCCAGCCCCGCGAAGAAGGAGGGGGTCCCGAGGAGCGGGGCGGCGAGGGGCGAGGCCGGGCTCCCGAGGGCGATCTTCCGGACGGTCCCGAAGGCCACGTAGTTCCGGAGCGTCTCGCCCATGACGAAGTCGAAGCCGCTGTTCCGGAGCTTCGCCACGCCGGCGAGGAGATAGACCATCGCGCCCGCCGCCATCATCAGCATCACGGGCCAGCCGTAGCGCGGCGCCGGCCCCGCCGGTTCGCGGCGCCGGGCGTCCCGGGAGAGCGCGTCCGCCGCCGGGCTCGCCGCCAGGATGGCGACGTGAAACCACCAGACGTTCTCCGTGTGGAGGATCTTCCCCCAGGAGTTCGTGTGCGTGAGCACGACGAGGAGGAGCCCGGCGAAAGCCGGGCCGGTGATGCGGAAGCGCCAGCCCGCGAGGAAGGCCAGCGCGAGGGGCAGGAGCGCGACCACCAGCGCCCCGTAGAGGGCCGGCGGAAGGGGCGCCGCGAAGCCCGTCAGCACGCCGACGGGATCGAAACGCGCGACGTCGTCCCGCGCGTAGCTCAGCAGATGCGGGAGGCGCGCGAGGAGCCAGATGACGCCATAGGTGCCGACGATGAGCCGGAGCGTCGCGAGGCGCTCCGCGGGCCAGGCGGGGCGCCACCAGGCGTCGAGGCGCGCGCCGAGGCTCACGGTGCCTCCCCGCGGCTCACGGCGCCTCCCCGCGGTTCACGGCGCAGCGGTGGTGCACGCGGCGCTGGAGCGGCTCCTTCGTACCCGTCGTCAGATAGGCCACGGCGTCGTAGCGGCTCGAGGCGAGCTCCACCGCGCGGACGTCGTCGAAGCGTGGGTCTTGGGCGACGCGCGCGGCGACCTCGGCGCAATGCACGTCCGCGCCCGGCGCGCCCTGCACCGCGCGCCGGAGCGTCATCATCGACTGGAGCACCTCCCGGTTCGCGGCGCTGAGGGTGGGCGGAAGCGGCGTCTTCGAGCCGTCCTCACGCACCGCGAGGGCGTGGGTCACGACCAGCTCCGGCGAGGGCCGCCCGAGGCTGAACATCGGGTAGTCGGAGAGCGGAAAGGAATCGACGGGCGGGTCCCGGAGCGCCGGGCTCACCATGGCGCCCAGCACCAGCGCGCTCACCAGAATGGCGTAGGCCCGCTCCATGCGGCCTCGGTAGCACGCCCCGGTGGTGCCGGCGCGACCCCGTTTCTTTCCGGTCGCTGAGTAACGCTGGGTCACGGGCCCTCGTCAGCCTTGGTGGTCGGGCGAGGCGCCCCCCGCGCACCCGGCCCACCGCTCCCTGCCGTTGCCGAATGCGTCGTGATCCCGAAGAGATCATCGAATTGACGCGGTGACGCCTCCCCCTCACCCTGAGTCCAGAAGCATGGCCGGTCGCCCGCGCACGTTCGACGAGGAGTTGGTGCTCGATCGCGCCATGGAGATCTTCTGGCGTGACGGCTACGCGTCGGCGTCTCTCCAGGCGCTCCTCTCGCACATGGGGATCAGCCGGCAGAGCCTCTACAACACCTTCGGCTGCAAGCGGCGCCTCTTCCTCCAGGCCCTCGACCGCTACATGCACCAGAAGGCCGAGCCCATGCTCGCGCCCCTCGAGGCCGAGGAGGCGGGCTTCGCGACCATCATCGCCGTCTTCGACGGCCTCGAGGCGGGTGCCCGGGCGGGTTGCGCCCAGTCCAAGCGCCCCTGCCTCATCGGCAAGACGTGCATGGAGCTCGCCGACGGCGACGCCGACGTGGCGGAGCGCGTGCAGGCCCACTTCGAGCGCGTCACCGGGGCTTTCCAGCACGCGCTGGGGAACGCGGTCGAGCGCGGCGAGATCGAGCCCTGCGACACCGCGGCCGTCGCCCGGCACCTCACGGCGACCATGAACGGCCTCGGCATCATGCTCCGCGCCGGGGCCTGTGCCGACACGCTGGCCAGCGCCACGGAGGTCGCCCTCAGCGTGGTCCGCCCCACCGCGGAAGCCTGAGGGCGCCTCACGGCACGTAGAAGATCGGGCTCGTCCAGGCGCGCTCCTGGACCGTCGGGGGCGTCGCGCCGGTGCAGCAGACCGGGACGAGCGGATCCGCCGGGTCCGCGCCCTCGCACTCGAAGGCCTCGCTGAGGCAGAGGCGCTGGGTCCAGCGGCAGGTCGGGTTCTCGACCACGCGCGCGTAGTAGAAGGCCGGTTCGGCCGGGTCGAAGTCCGGGTCGACCCAGCGGTCGCAGAGGCTCGCGGCGCCCTCGCCCATCGGCGTGCAGGTCGCGAGGTCGACGGTGGCGCCATTCTCGGCGTCCCCCGCGACGTCGAAGACGCGCTCGAAGGTCTCGCCCGTGGCCGGATCGGCCCAGCCCTTCACGATCTGAAGGCGCTGGAGCGGGGCCCCGAGCGCGTCCTGGAGCGCCGAGACCACGAAGCTCGGCGCCTCCCCGGCCGGGGCGTCCCCGAGGGTCCCGCCCATGGGCACGCCGGCGGCGTCGAGGGCCGCGACGTCAAGGTCCGTGCACGCCTCCTCCGGAAGGCCGAAGCCGCCGAAAAAGCGCACCACGAAGCGCGGGCCACTCGTCGCGTAGGTCTCCCGTCGGCGCATGGCCTCGAAGAGCGCCTCGCGCGAGTTCTCCTCCGCCCAGACGACGGCGAGGCCGCCGGGCGAGGATGTGCGCTGGCTGAGCGTGATCCCACCGGGCGGGTCCACCAGCTCCCGCGCCTCGTCGTCCGTGTTGCCGACGTGGCCCTGCCAGCCGGCCTCGCGCACCTCACCGGGCGTGCCGTTGTGCGTATCCGTCGAAGCGATGAAGCCGAGCTCGAAGGGGTTCGCGCCCGTGCGGAGGCGCTCCGCCAGCCCGCGCCGGAGCGCGCCGCGCACGTAATCGCTCGGCGGGATGCAGCCGCCGATGAAGCTGATCGCGCCCGGGTCGCAGAGGTTCGTGCAGCCCTCCGTCGGGTTGTCCGGGTCCTCGCAGAGGTCCTCGTAGAAGAGCTCGAAGCCGCAGAGCTCGTCCTCGCTCGCGAGCGGGTCCGCGATGCCCGTCACGCACTCGGAGGAGCCCTTGTGCTGGTAGATCTCGACCAGCGGCTCGAGGGCCTGGCGCCGCGCCGAGAAGGCCGCGTCGTAGGGCTCGCCGGCCTCGGTCATCGGGTTGAACATCTCGCCGACGGCCTGGTTCGAGTTGTGCGGGATCGCGAGCACGTCGCAGTCCTCGTCCTCGAGGCAGACGCTCTCGAGGGCGTCCCAGAGCGCCTCCGGCGAGCCGTGCGTGAGGTAGCTGAAGGGCGCCGCGGGGACCGTGGCGTTCCGGAAGATCACGTTCCGGTGGATGGACTGCCCCGTGCCGCGCGTGCCGGTCCACTCGTAGCCGACGAAGGTCGTGAAGCCGCAGTCCTCGGTGCGGTCGTAGAAGTCCTCGGCCGCCTGGATGGTCTCCTCCCAGACGTCGCAGAGCACCTGGTCGCAGAGCGCCGGATCGTCGCGGCAGAGGCGCGGCTCGCGGCGCACGGGGATGAGCGCGTTCAGGAAGTTGAGGCCGAAATCGGCCCTCTCCGGATCGCCGCTCCGGTACTGCTGGCAGGTGCCCGAGTCGTAGCCCGGCGACTCCGGGTCCGTGCAGATGGTCGTCGGCGCGAGGAGCACCGCGTGGTCCGTCACCGCCGCGAAGTCGAGGGGCCGCTCGAGCTGCACCGAGCGCGTCGCCTCCCCTTCGCCGTCGTAGGGCGGAAGGCCGATGCGCTCGCCCCGGGCGAAGCGATAGGCGTCCGCCGGCCCCGAGCGCACGTCGTAGGCGGCCGCGTCGAAGGAGAAGCGCGTGTGCACGTGGAGGTCGCCGAAGAAGGGGCGCCGGAGCGGATCCCGGTCCCGGCAGGTCGCGCGCTCGTCCGAGCCGGCCGTGAGCAGCGTCGAGCCGTCCTTCCGGACGATGCCCGCGTCCTCGAGGCCCGCGTCCTCGACGCCGGCGTCCTCGAGGCCGGCGTCCTCGAGGCCCGCGTCGAAGCCCATGTCCGGCAGACCCGCGTCCTCGCCGGCGTCCGGCGTCTCGGTGTCGTCGCCGCACCCGCTGCACGCGCCGAGGGAGAGGAGAAAGACGAGGGAAATCGCACGCACGGCGCCACGCTAGCAGATGGCCGGGACCGGGGCGCCCGGACCCCGCGCGGGGGCCCGGCGCGGGGCTCCACGCTTGCGTGCGGGCGGGGCGCTGGTAGGTCGTTCCCGATGCGTGCCACGGCCTTCCCGCTCGCCCTCCTCCTCGCATGCTCCGGTGGAGAAGCGCCCGAAGAGGTGCGGACGGTGGAGCCCGACGAGGTCGCGCCGGCGAGCGCACCCGATGAGGCCTCACAGCGCGCGGCGGGTCCCGCCGAGGCGCGGGAGGCGCCGAGCCCCGTCGCGGACGTCACCCACGCCGCGCCGGAGGGCGTCCCCGCCGTGCCCGAGCCCAAGGTCGGGAGCTGGGTGCGCTACCGCCTCGATTGGCGCGAGGGCGGCCGGAGCTTCACCGAGTACCGGGTCGTCGGGCGCGACGACGACGCCCTCATCGTCGAGGTCACGGACCGGCGGAGCGAGGGCGAGCAGCACGCGCGCATCGTCTTCGTGCCCAACGCGGGGCCGGGCGGGCACCGCCTCGTGAGCCTGAGCTTCAAGGGGCCGCGCGGCGTCGAGCCGATCCCCGAGCGCCTCCTCCCGCAGTTCGCGCCCATGCTCCAGCAATGGCTCGGCATGCTCCTCCCCGAGTCCCTCGAGGGCGACACGCGCGAGACGGTGCGCGTCCCGGCTGGCACCTTCGTGGGCAGCGCGGGGGTCGCGCGCGAGCTCGACTACGGCGGGCAGACCATGCGCGCGGACGTCTGGCTTCATCCGGAGGTGCCGATCACCGGCATGGTGCGCTTCGCGGGCCAGGGGCAGGACGGGCACCGGCTCGAGGTCCTCGAGTACGGCCTCGAGGGCGCGCGCTCGGCCTTCGACTGAGCCCGGCGCGGCTCAGTGGCCTTCCTGCGCCCAGCGTGAGCGGCTCATGCGCGGGCCGAAGCGCGGGGCGCCGACGTTGCCCGCCATCAGCAGCCGCACCACGCGCCAGCGCTGCCCGGCGTAGGGCGCGAGGAGCTCGAGCATGCGTTCGTCGTCCGAGCGCGCGACGCCCTCCATCACCCAGGCGATCACGTTCGGCAGGTGGTAGTCGCCTTCGGCGACGGCGTCCGGGTCGCCGAGGCCGAGGCCCATGACCATGCCCACGGTCCAGGGGCCGATGCCCGGGAGGGCGCGCAGGCGCTCCGCAGCGTCGGCGTGCGTCGCGTCGCGGAGGGCCTCGAGGCGCTCCGCGAGACGCGCGCAGCGGCGGATCGTCTCGGCGCGCTTCCGTTCGACGCCCGCGGGATGGAAGTCCGCGTAGCCCAGCGTCGCCAGGCGCTCGGGCGGCGGCGGCAGGCGGAGCCCGGCGGGTCCCGGCGCCGGCTCGCCGTAGCGCCGGATCATCTCCGCGTGCGCGAAGGTCGCGTCCTTCCAGGTGACCCGCTGCTGGTAGACGACGGTCAGGAGGACCTCGAAGAGGCTCGTCGCCACGCCGAGGCGAAGCCCCCGATGAGCGTCCCGGAGCTGGCGCAGCGTGCGCGTGCCCCGCTCGCTTCCCGCGGCGGGCTCGAAGGAGTCGGGGTCATCATCGACACCGAGGAAGCGCGGCGCCTCCCGCACGGTCCAGGCAGCGCCGGGGCCCCAGGCGCGCGCGCGGGCGGTCTCGGGCGCTCGCGCGGCCTGCACCACGAGCGTCGCCGGCCCCTCCGGCGTGCGCGTCGCGTGCCAGACCCGGCCGGGCTCGAAG
>JBCDGX010000248.1:0-7929 GCA_038750805.1 Myxococcota bacterium | reverse complement strand
CGGCCGCGCCGTGGGGCTGACGACCGCGCGGGCGCCCGCCGGGCGGGCCTCGCCGCTCTCGGCCCGGGCCCCGTGATCGCCGACGCCGAAGGACCAGGCGAGCATCAAGCCCGTTAGGACCCCAGCCACGATCAGCGGGGACTCTCCGATGCGGCCATCGCCCATGCTTCTCTTTGAGGGACGCCGCCGGGGAGCGTCAACTTCAATGGACGGCCTAGCGCGCGACCACGGTGACGTCCTCGAAGCGCGTGTCTGGCTCGGTGCGCGGCCCGGAGAGGTCGTCCACCGAGTCGAGGAGCTCGACGGCGTCGCGGAGCTCCGCGCTCGTCGGGGGGCGGGACTCGGGAAAGAGCCGCCGGAGGTGCTCGGCGACCTCCCGCCGCCCCGCCCGAAAGCCCTCGGCGCGCGCCACGTCACGGAGCGTTTCGCTCAGGTCGAAGGCGCTGGCGAAGCGATCCCGGGGGTCCCGGGCGAGCGCGCGCAGCACCACCTGCTGGAGCGACACCGGAAGCTCGGGCCGCAGCGCCCGGGGCGGCGGCACCACCGCACGGGAGACGGCCGTGAGGGTGCCGACGTCGGACGCGCGATCGAAGAGGCGCGTGCCCGTGATCCACTCGTAGAGGCACGCGCCGAGGCTGAAGAGGTCGCTGCGCGCGTCCACGCGCTGGCCGCGCGCCTGCTCCGGCGAGAGGTAGGCGAGCTTGCCTTTCACGATGCCGACCTCGGTGGAGACGAGGCGCCCGGCCGCCCGGGCCAGGCCGAAATCGATGACCTTCACGGCGCCCTCGAAGCCGACGAGCACGTTGTGCGGGCTGAGGTCCCGGTGGACGATCCCGAGCGGGCGCCCGCGCGCCGAGCAGGCGTCGTGCGCGTGCTGGAGCGCGTCGGCGATGCGGAGCCCGAGATGCGCCACGAGATCGAGGGGCAGGAGCGTCCCGCGCAGCCGATGCCGTTGGAGGACGGCCGCCATGTCCCGCCCGTGCACGTGCTCCATCGCGATGTAGTGGGCGTCGCCGTCCCGACCGAAGTCGAAGACCTGGGCGATGTTCGGGTGCGCGAGCTGCGCTGCGATGCGCGCCTCGTCGATGAACATGGCGACGTGCTCGGCGTCCCCGGCGAGGCGCGGGAGGATCCGCTTCACGGCCACCGTGCGCGCGAACGGACCGGACCCCTGCCGCGCTCGGAACACCTCGGCCATCCCGCCGGTACCGATGCGCTCGAGGAGCTCGTAGGGGCCGGCGTGCATGCGGACGCCAGGGTTTCGGCCCGCCGCGTGCCGGTCAACGCGTCCGCGGTGTCAGTGGGTGCGCGGGTGCTCGCCGGGGGGTCACGCCTCCGGGAGGCGCACGACCCGTCCCCAGGGCAGGTGCTCGCCCGGGCGCCCGTCCGGCGTGAGCACCCAGAGCAGGCGGCAGGGCGGCTTCGTCTGCGGCGCCGGCGCGTCCCCGTCGGTCAGGTACACGACGCCATCCCAGCGCGCGCTGCGATCTTCGCGAAGCGCCTCGAAGACCGGGTCGAAGCGCGTCCCGCCGCGCCCGGCGACCGCGTCCGGGGGACGCCCGCCATAGAGGTAGCGGCGCTGCACCGTCGCGTCGCACTCGAAGACCGTGACCTCCGCGCCCTGGCGCCAGAGCCCGTGCACCTCCGTGAAGAAGGCGCTCAGCGCGTCGTCGCCCACGCTCCCGCTCGTGTCGATGGCGACGGCGATCTTCGAATGGCGCCGGACGCGAATGCCCGGGAAGCTCCCGTAGCGGCGGCTCGCGCGCCGGTTCGTCGAGACGATGCGCGTGCGCCGGCTGCTGTTCGAGAACATGCGCATGGCGCGGCGCCAGTTCACCTGGGGCTGACGCCGGTCGAGGCTCGCCTGGATGAGATCCTGGAGGGGCCCGGGCATCTCGCTCCAGGCGCGCTGGCTCGTGCGCTCGGCCGCCCGGGCGATGACGCCGTCGATGGCGCTCTCGGCCGAGGCCGCCAGCGTGTCCCCGGCGCCGTCGGACCACTTGTCGTGGTCGGAGTGCCAATCGCCGAGGGCGTCGAGGGAGGCCGCGCTGCGGGGCGACGACACGCCGGCCTTCGCCCACTCGCCCGCGTCGCGTGCGCGCGGCTCGCCGTCTTGCCCCTCGCCGCGGCGGGGCTCGCCGCCCTGCTGAGGCTCCCCCGCGCTCCCCTCGCCCCCGGCGGCTCCGCTCCCCTCGGCGGCGCCGTCGCCCGATCCCGTGGCGCGCTCCATCTCGTTGCGGAGCGCGACGAGCCGGTCGTAGTACTCGTCGGCGCTCCGGTCGGGCTGGAGCTCGAGGTCCGGGAAGGTCGCGAGCGTGATCGCCGAGTCCGGGAGCCGCCAGGTCTTCCCGACGAACTGGTTCACGACGAGGTCCGCGGCGATGTTCCAGAGCTGCGTGTCCCGGCGCTCACCGCGATGGCGCAGGCGGAAGACGTGCTTGAAGAGCAGGTGCAGGGCCTCGTGCTTCACCGCCGCCACCCGCGTGTTGTGCGAGCCGAGGCCGAGAAAGAACTCCGGGTTTACGAGGAGCTTCAGCTGCCCGCCCGTCGCGTCCACGGCGAGCGTCGCCGTCACGTCCGTGAGCGCGCGCGCGACGCCCCCGAGCAGGTGCCCGAAGAAGGGCTCCTTGAGCACGAGGCTGACCACCGTGGCCGAGAGCTCGTCCGCGGCCCGGCGCGGCACGTCGATCGCCGGGGGACGCGAGGACCTCCAGCTCACGTCTTCCCCATCGCGGAGAGCACGAGCTCGGCGAGGCGCTTGTCGGTCACGAGCTCCATCGCCTCCGGACCGATCTGCACGATGTCATGGTGCAGGCTGAAGCGAAGGTCGTTGGGGAGCGCGTCGAGGAGGAGGAACGCGACGAGGTTCTCCCGGTGGCGCGCGCCCGGCACGTAGCCGGGCCGGGAGAGCGCGAGGTAGAGGCGCGAACAGATCACGCTCAACAGATCGACGCGGGACCCTTCGACGACGTCCCCGGCGAGGGCGTCGATGCGGGCCTTCACGGGCGCGAAGTCCTCGGCGTCGAGGATCTCCTCGGGGTCCACGAGCTGCTCGAGCCCGTTCATCACGAAGCTCATGAAGCTCGCGACGGTCACGTCGTCGAGCGTGCTCCGGGCGAGCATCTGCACGAGCTCGGCCTCGGCGCGGAGATCGCCGATCGACGTGATCTGCTCGAAGAACTGGGTCAGCGAGCGAGGCGTCGTGCGGTCCCCGACGACGACCTCCGGGTAGCTCAGCACGAAGGCGATGCCCCGCGCGTCGACCCCCGCCGCCGTCGCCCACGCCGCCCAGGCCTTCACGTCGAAGACCAGCGTCGTGTGGAGCATGCGCGTGAGCATGGCGTCGTCCATGGGCGTGACCGAGTAGTCGCCGCCCTCGGGGTTCGCCGTGCACACCACCTGCCACTTCGGCGGCAGCTTCCAGGAGAACATCTCGAAGTTCTGGAGGAGCTGCATGAGCCCACGGAGGATGCGGTCGTCCGCGCGGTTCACGTCGTCGAGGAGGAGGATGCCCGGGCCCTCGCCCTCCGGGACCCAGGCCGGGGGCGCGAAGATGGTGCGCTCCTCGCCGTCGGCGTTCTCCGTGAGCTTCGGGAGGCCGTGGAGGTCGCCCATCTCCTCGAACTGCGCCGGCGCGGCATAGGCGAAGTCCCAGCCCATGCGCTCCGCGTAGGCCTGCACGATCATCGTCTTGCCGACGCCGTGGGTCCCCCAGATGCACACCGGCGTCCCGCGGCCCCCCTTCTCCTGAAGCGCGAGGTTGCTCCGGAAGATGTGGTCGAGGGCCCGCCGGAGCTGGTCCGAGTGAAGCTTCGCGCCGTAGAGGAGGAGGTCGCTCTGGGCCTGCACCCGCGGAGCATGGTGCGCGGGGGGGCTCCGGCCAAGGGGCCGTAATTTCGGACGTCTGCGGCCACGGGGGCTCCGCCCTCGGTCTATGCTCGCGGCCTCGCATGGATCCCGCGCCCGCGCCCCCGCTCGGTCCTGGCCCGCTCCGCCGCAAGGCGGGCCTCGTGCTCGTGCCCCTGACCTTCGTCGGGCTCCACCTCGCGCCCCTCGACCTCGAGCCCGAGGCGCAGGCCATGGCCGCGCTCTTCGTGGCCGTCGTCATCGCCTGGGTGACGGAGGTCGTGCCCATCGCCGTCACCGCCCTGATGGTCGGGCCGGGCCTCGTCGCCAGCGGCATCTGCGACGCGAAGACGGCCTTCAAGAGCTACGCGGACCCGCTCCTCTTCCTCTTCGTGGGCGGGTTCTTCATCGCCCGCGCGATGATGCGTCACGGCCTCGACCGGCGCCTTGCGCTCCGCTTCGCGGGCGCGGGCTGGGTCCGCGGGCGGCCCCGGCGCGTGCGCCTGGCCTTTCTCTCGGCGGGCGTCGTGCTCTCCATGTGGGTGAGCAACACGGCGACGACGGCGATCCTCGCGCCGATCCTCCTCGGGACCTTCGACGACGAGAGCACCGAGGGCGAGCGTCAGGGCAGCCTCCTCACGCTCGCCTACGGGTGCAGCGTGGGAGGCCTCGGGACGCTCGTCGGGAGCCCGCCAAACCTGATCACGGCGCGTTTCCTCGGCGAGGCGAAGGGCACCGGCTTCGGCTTCGTCGACTGGATGATGGTCGGGCTGCCGATGGCGCTCCTTGGCGCGCTGATGATCTACCTGGTCTCGCTGCGGCTCCTGCCGACGGGCGTCGGCGAGCGGGACGTGACCCGGGAGACGCGCCCCTGGAGCCGCGGCGAAAAGGTGACGGCGCTCGCCTTCGTGATCGCCGTCGTCGGCTGGATGACCCCGGGCGTGCTGAAGAGCGCCGGCTTCGAGGTGGGACGGCAGCTCGCGGCGGCGCTCCCCGGCGGCGCCGTCGCGCTCCTGGCCAGCCTCCCGCTCTTTCTCTTCCGCGACGACGACGAGCGCATGGTGCTGCCCTGGGAGGACGCGGCGCGCATCGACTGGGGCATCATCATGCTCTTCGGCGGCGGCATCGCCCTCGGGACGCAGATGTTCGCGACGGGGCTCGCGGAGGTGCTGGCCCAGGGCTTCGTGGAGGCGACGGGCGTACGGGACGTGTGGACGCTGACCGTGCTCGTCACCGTGTTCACGATCTTCTTCACCGAGGTCTGCAGCAACACGGCGAGCGCAAACATGCTGGTGCCCCTGGTGCTCGCGATCTGCCTCGAGCTCGGCGTCGACCCGACGGCGCCGGCCCTCGGCGTGGGCCTCGCGGCGAGCTGCGCGTTCATGCTGCCCATCGCCACGGGGCCGAACGCCATCGTGTTCGGGACGGGGCTGATCCCGCTGCCCACGATGATGCGAAAGGGCGCCGCGCTGAACGTTCTCGGCGCCCTGCTCATCGTAGCGGTGTTGCGGGTGCTCGTGCCTTGGATGGGCTGAGGCCCGCCGACATCGCGCGACCCTCGCCCACATGTAGGCGATTTCCCTCCCGTTATATTTTTCCGCCTGAGCCGTAACCCCAGGCATGCCCGCCCGCCGCAAAGTCCCGCTCCTCGGCGCCTTCGCCGTCCTCCTCGTCACCCTTCTCGCCCCCCGGGGCGCGACTGCCCAGGACCTGGTGGAGCCGGTGCCGGAGCCGCTTTCGCGCTGGGCCCTGGACCTCACGGCGACGACCTCGTTCCCCCTCGAGATCGGCGGCGGCCTCCTCCTGGAGGTGCCCGGGCGGCTCCTCTTCGACGTGCGGGCGGGCGTGATGCCCTCGGGCTACGTTCGCGCCATCAACTCGGCGCTGATCGGCGCGGGGCTCTACGGCGAAGAGGACGCGGAGACCATCGAGAACGCCATCCAGCGGACCTTCCTCGTGCGGGCGGGCACGGGCTTTCGCATCGGTCGGCGCACGGAGCTCCTCGTCGGCTACACGCGCTTCACGCTCGGCGGCACGGTCTCGAGCGAGGTGCTCGTCGGGCAGACCGTCGGCCTCGCGGCCGCCCAGGACATCGAGGTCGACACGACGATCCACGCGGTCCACGCGTCCCTCGGCGGGCGCTTCGTCATCGCGCGGCACGTCGTGCTCCGCGTGGCCTTCGAGTGGGTCCACACTGTCTCGGCCTTCGCCACGGCGGACTTCGATCGCGAGGACCTCCGGGAAGAGGGCGAGGCCTACGTCGAGGACGCGCTCGAGAGCTACGGTTTCGTGCCGACGCTCCGTGTGAGCCTCGGTTGGCGCGCCATCGGCGGCTGACGCTCCGTTTCGCCTCGGTCGGGAATTGGGCGTCCGGAGGGCCCCTCGGGCAGGCTCGAGGGGTGAGCGCCCAACCCTCCAGTCCGGGCACGGCGGTGGCCGTGCCGCCGCCCCTCCCGGCCAGCGATGGCTCCATGCTCGCCCGCGCCGCGACGGACGTCGCCCGGAGCGGGAACGGCACGGTCGCCGAGGTGCTCCACGACCGGGCGCTCCGCCACTACGGGGAAGGGCTCCGTCAATACCTCGTGATCCGCTCCGGGGACCCCGAGCGCGGTCGGGCGCTCCACGCGCAGCTCCGGGCCAAGGTGGCCCGCCTCGGAAGCGACGCGCTCCTCGCGGCGCCGGGCCTGCGTGCCCGCCTCTACCGCATCGCCCGGGAGGTCGCCGGGGGCCTCCGCGCCGACACGGGCCGCCTCCCCTGGCGCGCGCCCCGGCGCTTCGACGCGACGGCGCTCGCCGCTCTCCGGGTCGGCCTCCGCGCCGAGGACGCCGAGCTCCTCGAGCTGCGCCACGCGCGGGAGCTTCGCCCCGCCGAGCTCGCCTACGTGCTCGACCGGGACATCGCCGAGGTCATGGCGGCCCTCGACGCCGCCACGGCCACCGCCGCGGCGCTGCTCGGGTGCGGCGCCGGGGAGGGGCTCCGTGCCCGCCTCGTCGAGGCCTTCGCCCTCGAGAGCGCGCCGGCCGTGGCCCCGGAGAGCCGTGACGGGACCATCGTCCTCGAGGACGACGCACTCGCCCCGGGAACGCGCCTCGGCAACCGCTACGTGCTCCAGACCCGCGTCGGCACCGGCGCCTTCGGGGACGTGTACCGCGCGGAGGACGCGGAGGTGCCGGGGCACGTCGTCGCGCTCAAGCTGCTGCACGCGCCGAGCCGCGACCAGGAAGGTCGGGACGCGGCGCTGCGCGAGCTCAAGCACATCGCCTCGGTCTTCCACCCGAGCGTCGTGCAGTTCAAGGACCACGGCTGGTACGAGCACCGGCTCTGGTTCGTGATGCCCTGGTACGACGGGGAGACGCTCCAATCGCGCATCGAGCGCCGGGCGCTGACCCGGCCCGAGGCGCGGGCGATCTTCGAGCCCATCGCGCGCGGTCTGGCGGCGATTCACGCGGCCGGGCTCCGGCACCAGGACGTGAAGCCGGAGAACATCTTCCTCGCCGAGCTCGGCGACGGCGCGCATCTGCCGGTGCTCATCGACCTCGGCGTGTCGACCTCGGCCGCGGAGATGCTGGTGGCGGGGACGCCCGTCTATTTCGCGCCAGAGGTCGCCGCGCAGTTCTGCGACACACGGCCGAAGCCGAAGGTGAACGTCGAGGCGGACGTGTTCTCCCTCGCCCTGGCGCTCCGCAATGCCCTCGAGCCCGAGACCGAGGAGGACGTGCCCGCCGGAGCCATCGAGGCCTTCGTGGAGCGGCGCGCCGTGGCGCGGCCGGAGCTCCCCACGCGCCGGGACCTCCGCTTCCTGCGCCGGGACTTCGAGCGCTGGCTCAACCTGGATCCCTACACGCGGCCGACCGCGGACGATTTCGCCGAGGAGCTCGCCCGGCTCACCGAGCCCGAGGAGCGCCGGGCGCGCCGCCGGGCGACGCTTCGCTGGCTCCTGCCGCTCCTGGTGGCGCTCGTCGCGACGGCCGGCGCCGGCGTCGGCGTGATGCACGCCCGCGCCGCGGAGCGGGCCCTCGAGGCGGAACGCGCGCAGGCGCAGGCCGCCGCCGTCAGCGCCGACCTCGAGGCCGAGCGCGTGG
>JBCDGX010000247.1:0-7935 GCA_038750805.1 Myxococcota bacterium | reverse complement strand
GCGACGCGTGCTCCGGTGCCCGCGCCGGCGGTGGCCAGCGCCGAGCTCGCCGTGGGCGGCGCCGGCGACGGCGAGACGGACCCGCAGGCGGTGGCGATCTCCGCGCGGCCGGGGGGAGACGCCCAGGGCCGCTACGAGGAGCGCCGGCGCGAGCTCGAGCGGGAGCTTGCGCAACGCGGCCTGCGCTTCGGGGATCTCCGCGACGTCGCTCAGCTGAGGCCGGGGCTCCAGGCCATCGACCGCGCGGTGCGCGAGGGCAGCTTCGAGACCGCGACGGTCGCCCTCGACGCCCTCGGGACGGCCGTCAGCCGGTTGCCCGTGCAGGAGGTGCTCGAGCAGCGCATGAGCCTCGTCGAGCGCCAGCTCCGGGACGACGCCGAGCCCGTGCACCACGCCGCCGCCCGGGCGATCCGAGGCTCGCTGACCGACGCGACGGCCTCCGCGCTGGCCACTCGGCAGCTGCTTCGACGCATCGACGACCTGGAGCGCGCGCTGCGATGAGATCGGCCGCCGCTCTCCTCCTCGCGCTCGTGGCCGCGCTCGCCTCGTTCGCGGAGGCTCAGTCGAACGCGGCCGTGTCCGCGGCGGAGCCGGCGCCGCCATCCGCGGCGGTGCTCGTGGCCGGAGCGCCCGAGGCCGACCTCTTCCGCCGCGCCTACGCCTTCGAGGTCACCGCGAGCGCGATGAGCGAGCTCGGCTTCCGGGTGGCGCCGCTCCAGCTCACGACCTCGGCCATGGGCCGCGGAGGCGCCGACGCCGAAACCTGCGTCGCCGATCGCGCCTGCCTCCGCCGGGTCGCCGCCGAGCTCGGCGCCCCCACGCTCGTCGTCGCGCACGCCGCGAAGCGCCGGGACCGCTGGCGCCTCCGTTTGCAGCTCTGGCAGGTGCGCGCCGAGGCCGAGCCCGGCGCCCAGGCGGAGATCATCGGCAACGCGAACGAGCTGCTCGGCAGCACCCTGCCCCTCCTCCGCGCGCGTGTTCCGGAGGAGGCGCCCTGCGTGGTCCAGCTCGCGGGGCCGCCGGGGATGCTCCTTCGCGTCGACGGCGAGGAGCGGCTGGCGGAGGCCGGGCGCGTCTTCGTCGGACCGGGCCGGCACGCCCTCGAGCTGGTCGCAGCGCAGCGCGCGCCCTGGCGCGGTACGCTCCGATGCGTGGGTGGCCGTACGTTCCGCGTGGAGGCGCGATGACTCGCTGGGCACCCCTCTGCCTCGCGCTGGGCGCCTGCGCCGCGAGCGTCCCCGCGGCCGCCCCGGGCGCGCCCGAGCCGCCTCCGCTCGAGGTGCAGGTCCGCGTGGTGACCGCGGCGGAGCAGCGCGAGGCGTACTTCGCGCAGGAGGCCGAGCTCGTCGCGCGCCGCGTCGAGGCCCGGCGCCGGGGAGGCCACGGCGAGCTTCCGCCCCTCGAGCGCACGCCCGAGGCCATGGCGCTCCCCGAGGCCTGGCCGCAGGTGCGCGTGCGGAACGCGACGGATTTCGGGCTCATCGTGTGGTTCAGCGGTCCCTGCCCGCGCACCGTGGCCCTGGCCCCGCGCGCGGAGCATACGGAGGAGCTCTGCGCCGGCCGCTACGAGCTCGTGGCCGAGCTCGACGAGCGCGGCTTTCAGCCCTTCGTGGGCCGCGGCGATGACCTCGAGGAAGGCGGCGCCTACCAGGTGACCTTCTTCCTGCGAAGCCGCTGAGCGCGCCGCTCAGAAGATCATCCCGACCTGGAGCGCCGTCGGATAGCCGGCGCGGAGGAGGAGGCCGAGGCGCCCGCGCGAGTGGAGCCGGGCCCCCACGTTGATAACCGGCTCGATGTCGAAATCGTCGCCGGGACGATCCGAGCGCGTCTCTCCGATGAGCAGCGCGAGACCGAGCTCCGACAGCAGCGACCAGCGCTCGTTCAGGTACACGTTCCACTGCACGACGGCCGTGGGCCACACGCCGACGTCGAGGTCGTCGCAATCGACGAGGTCCCCCGCGGCGTTCCGGCAGACCTCGTCGTCGAAGTCGACGAACATGAGGTCGAGGCCGACGCTGACCGCGAGCTCGTCGGCCACGCGCGTCCGCGCGTTCCGAAGCGGGCCCGGCTGCATCACCGGGATGTCGAGGCGAAAGCCGACGCCGAAGTCCCCGTAGCCGAGGCTGACGTGCACGTCGGGCCGTAGGCCCTGAATGGTCTTCCCGGCGCCGGTGATCACCGTCCGCTGTGCGTCGGCCGAGCTGCCGTGGAGAAGCAGGAGCACGAGGGCCCCGAGGAGGCATCGCTGCGTCATGGGGGCACGCTATGGCAGGGGCGTGCTCCCGAGAACGTTACGTTGGTGTGCGCGCCGAAACGCCCCATAAGCGTCCCATGGCGAGCGTTCTCGAAAGCCTCCATGAGCATCTCGACGACGAGGCGACGGCCATCGTGGAAGCGGCGGACGATCTTCCGGCGCTCGGCGCCGCACCCCCGGCGCCCTTCGTGAGCGCGAAGGTCGTGGCGCAGCTCGAGGCCGCCGGCGCCGCCGTCCGCGGGCACGCCCTCGCCGACGATGGGGCCGCCGTCGCCTGGCTCCGCTACCGCGGGCGCCTCTACCTCGCGCGCGTCGAGCACCGGCTCCGCGGCGCCCTGGTCGGCGTCTACATGCAGAAGGTCGTGTACGGCATCCACGGACCCGAGTGAGCGCCGTACGGAAAGGTGAAGCCCGCGTCGGGGCGAAACTGGGGTGGCCAACCCCCGGCTGATACGGTGAGCGAGCGCATGCAGAAGGACGGATCGGACCGGAGGGACGCGCTGACCGTCGACGCGCCCGAGAAGCCGCCGGCGAAGGACCGCACGGCGGAGATGACGCGCGCGGACGCGTCGGAGGTCCTCCCGACCCAGGTGGGAAGCGAGCGCGCGCCCGTGGGCGACGTCGATCCCATCGCGGCCATCCTGCCCCTTCTCGACGACCGCGCCGTGCACCGGCTTCGGCGACGCGGCGTGGTGGGCACGGGCGGCATGGGGATCGTGCGCAAGGTCTTCGACGAGGCGCTCCGCCGCACCGCGGCGATGAAGACCATCCACTTCGAGCGCTGGGAGAGCGAGCAGACGCGCCGTCTCTTCCTGCGCGAGGCGCGCGTGATGGCCCAGCTGGACCATCCGAACGTCGTGCCCGTGCACGAGATCGGCCTCGGCCCCGACGGCCGGCTCTTCTTCACGATGAAGCTCGTCGGCGGGCGAACGCTGAAGGACGCGGTGAAGGCGCTCCCCGAGGGGCCGCTCAGCCGCGGGGACCTGATGGACGTGCTCGACGTCGTCGTGAAGGTCTGCCACGCGCTCGCCTATGCCCACGCCCGCGGCGTCGTCCATCGCGACGTGAAGCCGAGCAACGTGATGATCGGCGACTACGGCGAGGTCTATCTGATGGACTGGGGGCTCGCAAAGGTGCTCTCCGAGCCGGACCCGGAGCCCGATCCTCAGCCGGCCGCGCCGCACCGCTCCGAGGAAGGCACGCCGCGCATCGACGACGACGTCTCCCAGCCCGGGGCGCCGAGCCTCGCGGGGAGCGTCGTCGGCACGCCCCCCTTCATGGCGCCGGAGCAGGCCGGGGGGCTCGCGGTGGACGCGCGTACGGACGTCTTCGCCGTGGGCGCGCTCCTCTACCACCTGCTCACGCGGCGGCCGCCCTATGACGGCGACAGCCTCTGGGCCACGCTCTGTCAGGCGGCGCTCGCGCGCTACCCGGACCTCGAGGAGGCGGCGCCGGGCCCCGGGCCGCCGACGCTCGCGAGCATCGTTCGCCGCGCCATGGCGCGCGAGCCGGACGACCGCTACCCGAGCGTCGAGGCGCTGCGCGAGGACCTGGTGCGCTTCCTGCGCGGCGACGTCGCGTTCCCGCGGATCGTCGTGACCGCCGGAGAGATGATCCTCCGCGAGGGCGAGGCCGGCGACGCCGCCTACCGCATCCTCCGCGGGCGCTGCGAGGCCTTTCTCCAGCGGGACGGAGCGCGGCAGACGCTGCGGGTCATGGGCCCCGGCGAGGGCTTCGGCGAGACGGCGCTCTTCCGCGACGGGGGCCTCCGAAGCGCGAACGTCGCGGCGCTCGAAGAGGTCGAGCTCGAGGTCGTCACGAGGGCGCTCTTCGAGGAAGAGCTCGCGTCCATGAAGCCGTGGATGGCGGGCTTCGTCCGGGACCTCGCCGAGCGCTTCGCGGGCGGCTGAGGAGGCCGGCCGGCGCTCACTCGATGCCGGCGTCGCGCCGGAACTCGCGGCATTGGGGGCTCCCGCGCTCGAACTCGCGGCAGGTCGTCCCGCGCATCTCGTAGATGGCGCAGGCGTGGGGGCCCAGGGCCGTGCCCAGGTGCACGCAGCTCCCGTCCGGCCGGGTGGCGAAGGCCTTCAGCCCGAAATGCCCTGGCTGCACCTGCGCCGCCACGTCGTCGCGGCCGAGCCGGCGCCAGCGCACCAGGTCCTCCTCGGGCACGAGGATCCGTCCGTCGTGCCCGGTGCGGCAGCAGGCGCCGCAGCGGAGGCAATCGAGGCCGTCCGTCATCGCATGGACGTGGGCCGCGGCGCCGGCCCCGTCGAGGCGAGCGCCGCCGGAACCTGGGCCATGGCCGTGCGCATGGCGACGGCGAGGGCCTGGCGGGCGAGGCGCGCCTCCTGCTCCGGATCCGCCTGCCGCCCGGGCTCCTCCCCGGCCGCGGCGCCGCCCATGAGGCTCCGAAGCGCGCCGCTCTCGCTCACGAGCATGACGTTCACGGCGACCTCGATGCGCACGTCGCTCCCGCTCCGCGAGCGCGTGAGCCCCTTGAGCTCGGCGTCGACGCGGAGCAGGTCGACGTGGCGCCGGCGCATCTCCCGGCGCGTGCCCGCGTCCACGTCCTCGACGCTCTCGAAGACGGCGACCTCGGGCAGCTCGAGCAGGTGCTGGGCGAGGGCGTCGACCATGCGCACGAGCAGCGCCGGCGCGAGCTGGTCGTTCGTCTGATCGCGCGCGCCCCCGACCACGACGACGTAGCGGACCCGATCCCAGTCGATGGAAGGCCGCGGCAGGGGCGCCGTCGCCGGGCCGGCGGGGCTCGCGGCGGCCGGCGGCGGACGCCGAAGCACCTCGATGGAGCGCCCGGCCTGGAGGCGAACGGCGGCCGAGGAATCCTGCAGGAGGCGCTCGAGCGCCGGGATCGCCCGGCGGTCTCCGAGGCGCCCGAGGGCCGTCGCCGCCGCCGCGCGCACGGCCGGGTTGTCGTCCCCGAGGGCCTGCTCGAGGGGCGCCCGGAAGCTCGCGTCCCCGCTCGTCCCCATGGCGAACGCCGCCTGCACCTGGAGCCGAAAATCGACGGCGTGGCGGAGGGCCTCGACGAGCGTCTCGCGGTCCTGCGCGACCGCCGTTCCCGCTAGCGCGAGCAGGGCCGCCAGGGCGGCGGCGCGATGTCGGGTGCGAGCCATCAGGGGTCGGTGCAGCCGTCCTCGTCGAGGTCCCGGTCCTCGTCGGCGGGCTCGTTGGGACATCGGTCGTCCGCATCCGGGATGAAGTCCATGTCGTTGTCCGGGTCCTCGCAGCCGTCCTCGTCCTCGAAGCCGTCCATGTCCTCGGGGAGCTGCGTGCACTCGTCCTCGTCGTCGGGGATGCCGTCCCCGTCCGCGTCGTTGCGCTCCGGCGTCCAGACCACGCCGAGCGCGGCGCGAACGTCCGGGGAGCCGACGCCCCCGGTGAAGCCCGTGCCGACGGTGCCGAAGATCGAGATGCCCCGGCGGCGGTAGCGGAAGCCCACGTCGCCGCCGACCTCCGTGGCGTCGAGCTGACCGAAGGGCTGCGTCGGGTGATGCCCCCGGACCTCGAGGCGCGCGTCGAGCCCCTGAACCCAGGGGAGCGGAACCTTGAGGCCGACGCCCCACATCAGCTCGTCGTCGAGCGTGGCGGCACCGACGGGCCGCGCGTAGGGGCGGAGGCGATAGCCGAGCATCACGCCGACGCCGAGGCCGAGGAGATGGAAATCGCCGATGAGCTGCGCGTCGACGGTGACCTGGTCCTCCGACGCGAAGGAGGCCGCCGCGTCGTCCGTCGTCGGCACCGTCGCGGCCACGAGCAGTCCGAGCCCGGGCCCGTCGCTCCCCTGGTCGAGCTTTCCCCGCGGCTCGCCGAGGAGGCGCGCCCGCGCGATGAGCCGCGGGTCACCGAAGGCGCTGCTCTGGATGGTCGGGCCGCCGTCCCGAAGCAGGAGCGTGTCCTCGCTCTGCGTGAGCACGAGGGGCACGTCGAGGGCGAGGGCGAAGCGCCCGCCGAGCCCCACCTGCGCGACGAGGTTCGCGCCCAGGCGATGACGGATCACGTCCGCGCTTCCGCCCTCGTCCTGCGCCGCGACGAGGAGCCCGCGGTGGTAATGGGTCCAGAGCGCGAGCTGGAAGTTCCCCGGCCCCGGCGTCGCGCTCCCGTTGATGCCGAGGAAGCCCTCGTCGTCGAGCGTCGGCCGAAAGCGCACGAGGTCGACGCGGCGGCCGGTGCCCTGCGCCGCCGCCGGAGCGGCCGTCGCCAGGAGCCCGAGAACGAACGCGAGGGGGAAGGCGAGCGCACGCACGGGCGCCAGCCTACACGGCCTCCCGCGTCCCGCTCATCCCTTCCCGGGCGAGCGGGGCGCCAGGGGGAGCGAACGGCGCTCGACGGGCTGAGCGCGGACCGTCTCGCCCGCCTCGCGGAAGCCCTCCAGATCGCCGCGGACGTCCGGGCGCCCCTCCGCCAGGGCGACGTCGAGGAGGTGCCGCGGCCGCACGTGGCCGAGCGCGGCGAGCATGCTCTCGCGCACCCGCGGGATGCGTTCTTCGAGCTCGCCGAGCATGCCCTTCACCTGCTGTCGCCAGAGGTCCGACTGCGAGCCGCAGAGATCGCAGGGCAGGATCGGGAAGGCGCGGAGCCGCGCGTAGGCCGCGATGTCCGCCTCCGCCGCGTAGAGGAGCGGCCGGATGACGACGTTGCGTTCGTCGTTGCTGACGAGCTTGGGCGGCATCGCGCCGAGGGAGCCCGCGAAGAAGAGGTTCAGGAGCAAGGTCTCGAGGGCGTCGTCCCGGTGATGGCCGAGCGCGATCTTCGTGCAGCCGAGCTCGGCCGCCGCGTTGTAGAGGACGCCGCGCCGGAGCCGCGAGCAGAGGGAGCAATAGGTCTTTCCCTCCGGCACCCGCTCCTTGACGATCGTGTAGGTGTCCTCGCGGAGGATGCGGAAGGCGTGGCCCTCGCCCTCGAGCCAGCGCACGAGAGGCGTCCCCTCGTATCCCGGATGACCCTGGTCGAGGTGCACGGCCACGAGCTCGAAGCGGACCGGCGAGCGCCGCTGCGCGCGAGCGAGCAGGTCGAGCAGCGTGTAGCTGTCCTTGCCCCCGCTCACGCAGACCATCACGCGGTCGCCTTCCTCGATGAGCTCGAAGTCGCGGATGCAGCGGCCGAGGTCGCGGGCGAGCCGCTTCTCCAGGCGCGCGAGCGCCTCCGGCCCCGCCTCCGCTTTCCTGGCCTCGTCGCGCCGCATGGGACGGCAACGTGACATAACGCGCGGCAAGGGCGAGGCGAGACGCCGTTCGACCGTCTCGAAACGGATGCCGCGAAGTCGGCGACATAGGTTGCGGTACGCTGACGCCGTGTCGGACGCGGCTCATTTTCGAAGCGGTGGGCGTCGCGCCCTGAGCCTTCGAGTCCGGTTCACCGTCGATGGAACCTTCTTGACGCATGACGCCACGACCGCGGACGTGAGCATGGGCGGAGCCTACGTGGAGACCACGCGCCCTCCCGCGCCCGGTGAGCTGGTCCGGCTCGAGCTCCTCTCGCCGACGGCCTGGGACCCGCTGGTCGTGCCCGCAGACGTGCGCTGGGCGCTCGCCCCGGTCGGCGCGGCACGGCGCCCGCCGGGCTTCGGCGCGCGCTTCGGACGGCTCTCGCCGGAACAGGCGGCGGCCCTCTACGAGCTGCTCCGCGCGACGGGCTACCTCGACGACGCGGAGGCCGCG
>JBCDGX010000246.1:0-7963 GCA_038750805.1 Myxococcota bacterium | reverse complement strand
GCGGCCGCCACGGGGCCGAAGGTCCCCGACATGAGCGCCCAGGCCGCCGCGGCCCCGAGCCCGAGGGCGAGGGGAGCCGCTTCGCCCGCCAGGGCCATCGCCGTGAGCGCGCCGGCCAGCACGCCGAGCGCCGCCTCCGCCGGACCTCGACCGAGCTCCGCGACGGCCAGGGGCGCCGCGGCCACGGCGAGCGCGCCCAGCGGAAGAAGGGCCTCCCGAAGCGCCGCGCCACGGCCGCTCATTGCATCACCCGCGAGCGCCGCGCGGCGTTCGACGAGAGGCCGAAGGCGCGGCCCCCGGCCGAGCTCGGCGAGACCCGCTGGTAGGTGTCGGCCTCCTCGGCGGCGGCCTCGAGCTGCGCGTCGAGCATCGCGCTCGGGGCGACGGCCTGAAGGGCGCGGAGGCGCACGAGGTTGCTCGCCGCCTGGCGCTCGGCCTCCTGCCGCTCGCCACGACGCCAGGCCTCGAGGGCCACCGCCTGCTCGGCGTCGACCAGCACGGCCTGGGCGCGCGCCCAGACCTCCACGTCCCGGCTCGCCTCGACCTCGTCCGCCGTCGCGACGGCCTGCGGGTGGAGTGCTCCGGCCGTCGTCGCCACGCGCTCCCGCTGGCCCACGCGGTCCCGGAAGCGGAGCTCGGCGTCGAGCGCTCCGAGCATCGCCGGCGCTCCCACCGGGAGCTTCAGCTCGAGCACCACCTTCCGCGTGTCCCCGCTGGCGAGGGCACCGAGGGGCAGGCGCAGGCGCTCGCCGTGCTGCTCGGCCGTGGCGCCGTGCGCGCGGCCGAGGCGCGCCCCGGCGGGGAGCCGGATCTCCGCGACGACGTTCTCCGCGAGCGTCTTCGAGGCCGCCTCGAGCTCCGCGGCGAGGAAGCCCTCGAGCTCGCCGCCCGTCGCGAGGAAGGCGTAGGCGCCGCGCCCCGCGTCCGCGACGCTCGTGAGGAAGGCCTCCTGGTAGTCGACGCCGATGCCGAGGGCCGCGACGGTCACGCCGGCGTTCGCCCAGGGACGCACGAGCGCCGCGGCGCCCGTCGGGCCGACGCCGCTCCCGTCGATGCCGTCGCTGACCAGCACGAGGCGCCGCGCGTAGCCGTCGCCCGCGGCGGCCGCGAGGAGCGCATGACCCGCCCGGAGCCCGTCCGGGATCTGCGTGCCGCCGCCGGCGGCGATGCCGAGGACCTGCGCGCGGAGCGCGTCGCGCCGGCCGCCCACGGGGGCCAGCGGGGCCAGCACCTGCGCGTCCGAGGCGTAGGTCACGAGGCCGAAGAGGTCCTCGTCGCCCATGCGGTCGACGACGCGCTGCACGGCGAGGCGCGCCTGCTGGATCTTCTCGCCCGCCATGGACCCGCTCGTGTCCATCACCAGCACGATGGCCGCGGGCACCTCGGCGCCGCTCGGGGCCTCGCCCTGCGCCGCGACGTGGAGCTCGGTGAGGAGCGTGCGCTCGCCGTGGGCCAGGAGCGCGCTCTCCGCCACGGCGAGGTGCCCGCTCAGGGGGCCCGCCGCGAAGGGCGTGCGGTTCGCCGTCGGCGTCGCGCTCACCACGGGCTCCGGTGGCGGCGGCGGGAGCGCGGCGCCCCGGGGCGCGTTCTGCAGCACGATGGCGGCCACGGCGAGGCCGGCGGCGGCGAGGGCCGTGCGGTAGGTGCTCCCGTGTCGGCGGAGCTGGGCGTAGGTGCGGCGAAGCGTGCGGCGAGTCTGCATTCCGATCCTCCTCGTGCGCTCTGCGACGCCGGGGAGGCCGCGTGCCTTGGGCAGAAAAATGCGGCGCCGTCGAATCCCCGGGGGGCCGCGGACGCCCGAGCGCGACAGATCTCCCAGTGCCCGCTTGCCCATCGCGCCTGCATCGGGTGACCGTTTAGGCCATGCGTGCTCGGCTTCCCTTCCTTCTCTCCGGCCTGCTCGTGGTCGCCTGCGGCGGTTCTTCTTCCGACGGCCCCTCCGGGGTCGGCTCCGGCGCCGGGGCCATCGGCGCTGCCTGCTCGGCCACCTCCGCCTGCACCGACGCCTGCGGTGACGACGCGGATTGCGCCGCGGCAGCTCTCTGCCTCGCCGGCGAGGACTACCCCGGGGGCCTCTGCTCGCGCACCTGCCAGACGAGCGACGACTGCCCGGATCCCGCCGCGGTGGACGCCTTCGCGAACGTCTGCGCGATCGACGCGGCGAGCGGCTTCGGCTCCTGCGTCTCCGGCTGCGAGGTCGACGACGATTGCCGCGAGGGCTACCTCTGCCGGAACGCCCGCGGGGCGCGCGGCTGCATCGCCGAGCCGCTCCTCGAGCCCTTCCCGACGGACGTCGAGCCCGTGCGCGACCCCACCTGCCTCGGGCCGGTGATGGGTGAGACCTCGGTGACGGTGCGCGTGCCCGAGGGCCGCGACAGCTTCGCCGCCGTCCCCTACACGCTCGACGGCACGCCCATCGAGCTCCTCGACCTCACCTTCCCGGACGGCACCACCTCGCTGAACCTCCGGGGCACCTGGTCCTGGTACAGCTCGGCCACGACGCTCCTCGGCAGCATCACGCCCGTGCTCGTCCCCATCTCGCCGGAGTCGCCGGACGTGCAGGGCGGCGACTACACGCTTCGCCTCATCGCGGACACGGCAGACCTTTGCCTCTACGTGACCTCCGAGGTGCCGGCCACGGGCCCGCAGCAGCTCGCGATCAACGTCTACCCCGTCGGCTTCGCCCTCGACGAGGGCATTGCCGACGCGAGCCCCTTCTACACGCGCTTCTTCGACGAGCTCGACGCCATCTTCACGGCCGCCTCCGTGCGCGGTCTGAACCGCCCGCGCTTCGAGGTCGTCGATGCGGCCGTCGCCGCCGAGTACGGCATGATCACCTCGCGCCGGCAGGTCGCCGAGCTCGTCAGCACGAGCGTCGACCGCGAAGACCTCGATCGGTTCAGCCTGAACCTCTTCCTCGTGAACGGCATCGACATCCCGGGCTCGGACGACGGCATCTTCGGGATCAGCCAGGGCGTCCCGGGCGCGCCGGGTCTCCACGGCACGGTGGCGAGCGGCGTGGTCGCCTCCATCGAGCTCATCGAGGACGAGACCATGGTCCCGAACCCGGACTTCGATCGCGACGAGCCCGTGGACCCCGAGACCAACCCCCGGGAGATCCCCGACCCGACGGGCGGCGCCGCGCTCACGGCGGTCATCGCCGCCCACGAGATCGGCCACTTCCTCGGCCTCTTCAACACGTCCGAGGCCGACCAGCGGAGCTTCGACCCGCTCGGGGACACGCCGCAGTGCCGCGTGGACTTCCCCGAGTTCCGGCCCTCGACGTGCCCGGACGGCGACAACCTGATGTTCCCGATCCTCGGCAACCAGTTTCAGACGGACCTGACGCCGAACCAGTCCCTCGTCATCCGGGGCAACCCGCTCACCCGCGAGCTCTGATGCGCGTCGCGCTCGCCGTGGTCCTCCTGCTGGGGGCATCGCTGCCCGCCGCGCGGGCCACGGCGGACGCGCACGACGACGCGCTGGTGGCGCGCTTGAGCCATCGGTCCGTGCAGCCGCGGCGGGCCGAGCTCGAGGCGGCCATCCCGGACGTGCGCGCGCGTCTCCTTCGCCTCGCCGTGGACCGGGGGACCTCGCCCTTCGCCCGGCGCCGCGGCCTGATCGTGCTCGCGGAGTGGACCGGCGACGACGAGGTCGCGCAGCTCTACGAGCGGCTCCTTCGGGACGAGGACACGGCGGGCGGTCTCCGCTTCCGGCTCCTTCGCCTCCTCGCGCTGGTGCATCCCGGGCGCTCGGTGCGAACGATCGGTTGGGCCGCCTGCCAGGACGACGCGGTCCTCAAGAGCGGAGCGCGGCGGGCCCTGACCTTCCTCGAGGGCGCCGCGCGCCGGCGCGCCGAGGAAGCCGTCGCCAGGTGCCCCCGATGAGCGCGCGCCTGGCCTTCGTCCTCGCCCTCGCGCTCGGCTGCGGCGACGCCGGCCGGGCCGGGCCGGGCCCCGCGGACCTCGGGGACGCCGGCATGGACCCCGGCGACGCCGGCGTGGACCTCGGCGACGCGGGCCGGGACCTCGGCGTGGACGCCGGCCTGGACCTCGGCGCGGACGCCGGCGATCTGGGCGTGGACGCCGGGGACCTCGGCATGGAGGACGCGGGCCTCCCGGACCTCGGGGTGGACCTCGGGGCGGACCCCTGCGACGACGGCCGTCCGCTCTGCGCCATGGGGAGCAGCCGCTGCGAGGGGGACACGCTCATCGTCTGCGTGGAGGACGAGGACCGCTGCCTCGTCGAGTTCCGCACCGACTGCGCGGCGACGGAAGGTGGGACCTGCGACCCCGCCGGGCCCCGCTGCGTGGACCCGCCCTGCGCGGGCGTGCCCGCGCCCTGCGCGCTGCCGGGGCGGCGCTGCGATGGCGACGTGCTCGTCGAATGCGCCGCGCTCCCGAGCGGCTGCCTCACGGAGACGCGCTTCGACTGCCCGCGCCTCGAGGACGGAGCCGTCTGTGACCCCACGGCGACGCCCGTCTCCTGCGTCGCGACGCCGCCGGACCCCTGCGCCGGGCGCCCGGACGCCTGCCCCGTGGAGAGCCGCAGCTGCGACGGTACGGCGGAGCTCGTGATCTGCGCGGCGGACGTCTACGGCTGCCTCGTCGAGACGCGGACCGTGTGCCGCACCGGCGACAACCCCGACGCCTTCTGCGACACGGGCACGCTCGTCTTCTGCTCGGACGGCGAGGCCTGCGCCGGGCCGGACCTCTGCACGGTGCCCGGGACCCGCTGCGACGCCGTGACCGGCGAGCTCGTCGTCTGCGAGCCCGATCCCTACGACTGCCTCCGCGAGCGCCGCATCGACTGCGGCTTCCTCACGCGCTTCGGCGTGTGCAGTCGGGGCGGCGGCGTCTCCGGATGCGCGGTGGGCACCGACGAGTGCGCGAACGTCGAGGTGGATTGCCGCACGGAGGGGCGGAGCTGCATCGGCGCGGACCTCGGCATCTGCGCGCCGGACGCCTTCGGCTGCCTCGAGCTCGAGGTGGTGTCCTGCGGTGGGGGCGGGCGCGCCTGCGACCCCGCCACGACGAGCTGCCGCTGAAGCGCGGGCGCCGAACGCCGGCCTGCCGCGTGCGGCCGGAAAGCGAATGAATGGGGGTTCAGTCGCTCCCCCTTCCGCGCTAGGGTCCGCCCATGGATCTCGCGTTCACCGCCGCGGAAGAGGAATTCCGCCTCAAGGTCCGGAGCTGGATCGCCGAGGCGATGCCTCCGCACATCGCCGACAAGGCCAGGGACGGCCGGCACTTCGGC
Source organism: Myxococcota bacterium (assembly GCA_038750805.1). GTDB lineage: Bacteria > Myxococcota_A > Polyangia > Polyangiales > Houyiibacteriaceae > CALCTH01. The sequence continues at coordinate 2,707 of JBCDGX010000246.1, read as the reverse complement.
ATGGAGGAGGTGATGGAGTGGCATCGCATCCTCGACGGCCAGGGCTGGGCGGCGCCCCACTGGCCCGAGGAGCACGGCGGGCCCGGCTTCACGGCGACGCAGCGCTTCATCTTCCAGGAGGAAACCGAAGCTGCCGGGGCACCGGGACTGAGCCCCTTCGGCCTCGTCATGGTCGGGCCGCTCATCCAGCGCTTCGGGACCGACGCGCAGAAGGCGCGCTTCCTCCCGAAGATCCTCGCGGGAGAAGAAGTGTGGTGCCAGGGGTATTCCGAGCCGAACGCCGGGAGTGATCTGGCCGCTCTCCGCACGGAAGCCATCGACGCCGGTGACCATTTCGTGGTGACGGGTCAGAAGACCTGGACGACCTATGCCCAGTACGCCGACTGGATCTTCTGCCTCGTTCGCACGTCGACCGAAGGAAAGAAGCAGGCGGGGATCAGCTTCCTTCTCATCGATTTGAAGACGCCGGGCGTCGAGGTGAAACCCTTCCAGACCCTCGGCAACACGCCGGCGTTCTGCGATACGTATTTCGAGGGCGCGAAGGTCCCGAAGGAGAACCTCCTCGGTCCGCTGAACGGCGGCTGGACGCTCGCCAAGGCGCTCCTCGGGCACGAGCGCACGCTGGTCAGCGCCGTGGGCGCCACGGCCCGCACGCTCGCCACGGCCCGGCGCATCGCCAGCGGCCAGGTGGGGGACGACGGCCGCCCGCTCCTCGAGGACGCCCATTGGGAGGGGCGCATCGCGCGCCTCGAGGCGCGCCTCCAGGCGCACCGCATGACCGTCTACCGCGCCCTCGCCGAGCAGCAGAAGGGCAAGCATCCCGGGCCCGAGTCATCGATCCTCAAGCTCGTCGGTTCGGAGCTCGTGCAGCGCGCCGACGAGCTCTGCATGGAGCTCATGGGCCACGACGCGCTGAGCTGGCACAACCCGGAGGGCGTCGTCCCGCCCTACGAGCAGAACGTGGGTCCGCAGTTCGCCTACAACCGAGCGACGACGATCTACGCGGGCAGCAACGAGATTCAAAAGAACATCATCGCCAAGCTCATCCTTGGCATGCCGAAGGCTTGAGGCAGGCTCATGGATTTCGATCGCAGCGAAGATCAGAAGCTCCTCGCCAAGACCGTCGCCGACTTCGCGAAGAAGGAATCGACCGTCGAGCGTTTCCGGAAGCTCCGAAACGCCGACGGCGAAGGCTTCGAGCGCTCTACCTGGAAGCAGATGGCCGAGCTCGGCTGGCTCTCCGTGCCCTTCGCCGAGGAGCTCGGCGGCTTCGGCGGCAGCTCCGTCGACGTGGGCCTCGTGCTCGAGGAGCTCGGCAAGAGCCTGGTCCCGGAGCCTTACCTGGCGAGCGTGGTGCTCGCCGGGGCCGCCATCCGCCTGGCGGGTAGTGTCGAGCAGCAGGCCGAGCTCCTCGAGCCGCTCCTCGAGGGCGACCAGGTGCTGGCCCTCGCCTACGCGGAGCGCGGCGCCCGCTACGCGACCTCGCGCCTCTCGACGACCGCCGAGGCCGACGGGAGCGGCTGGGTGATCCGTGGCGAGAAGGTCTTCGTGCTCGCGGGCCACGCGGCCGAGCGCTTCGTCGTCAGCGCGGAGGTCGCCGGCGAGCCCGGGCTCTTCGTCGTCGACGCGGATGCCGCGGGCGTCGAGCGGGCGACCGTGGGGCTCATCGACGGCCGGCGCGGGGCCAACCTGCGCTTCGACGGGGCCCGCGCGCGCATGCGCCTCGAGGCGGCGCCGGCGGCGGAGGTACTCGAGCACGTCATGGACCTCGCGGCGGCCGCGGCCGTCGCGGAGGGCGTCGGCGTCTGCCACGCCATGCTCCAGATGACCGTCGAGTACCTGAAGACCCGGGAGCAGTTCGGGGCGAAGATCGGGAGCTTCCAGGCGCTTCAGCACCGCGCCGTCGACATGTTCGTCGAGATGGAGCTCCTCCGCTCCATCGCGCTCGAGGCCGTGGGGCGCGCGGACGCGACCGGCGAGGGCAAGGCCGCGCGCCAGGCCGCCATCAGCGCGGCGAAGCTCCAGCTCGCGACCGGCGGCGCCTTCATCGCCCGCCAGGCCATCCAGCTCCACGGCGGCATCGGCGTCACCGACGAGCACGACGTGGGGCTCTACTTCAAGCGCCTCCACGCCCTCATGAGCCTCTTCGGCGACGAGGCCTTTCACGCGAGGCGCTACGCCCAGCTCCAGCGCGGCTGAGCGCTGGGTCTCAAGCTCGATGCGCGCGTCGCCGTACTCCCGGGAGCACGCCTTGCCGCCGGAGGCGCGTCGCGTCGGGTCCCTTCGTCGCATCGTTCCCCAACCTTCGAGGGCCCATTCGTGAACTCTCGCGTCCGGCGGCGTCGGCGTCGCCTTCGAGGCGCATGAGCGCGCCTCGCGCCGCACGCCGCGAGGACCTGCCGGCGGTGCGCGCGCTCCTCGGGCGGGCCTTCGCGGACGATCCCTTCGTCGGCTGGCTCACGGGGGGCTCCGCGCGCCGTCGCCGGGCGTACGTGCGCCTGGTGCTCGACGCCCTCGCGTGGCGGCGTGGGCACGTCGATCTTCGCGAGGGGCCGGCCGGTCCCCTGGCCGCGGCGCTCTGGATGCCGCCGGGCACCTGGCGCCTCTCGGGTCCGGACCAGCTCCGCCTTCTGCCGGCCGTGATTCGCTCCGTGGGGCTCACGCGCCTCGGCGCCGCGGCGGAGGCGAGCGAGCGCGTCGAGCGCGC
>JBCDGX010000245.1:0-8003 GCA_038750805.1 Myxococcota bacterium | reverse complement strand
CGTCGACGCGCTCCGCGTCGAGCTCCCGGCGAAGGGCGTCGAGCGCCTCCGCATGCGCCTCCCCCAGGCGGGACTCCTGGGCCGCCAGGGCCGCGGTCCGCTCGGCCTCGGCGCGGGCGCGCTCTTCGTCCAGCGCGATCGTCCGCTCCGCCTCGATGCGCGCACGCTCGGCCTCGAGGGCCGCGACCCTCTCGTCTTCGAGCCGGCGGCGCTCCTGCTCCACGGCGCCGACGTTCGCCGCCACCAGCCGCTGGCGCTCCACCTCGAGGGCCTCGGCGCGCGCCGCCTCCGCGCGCTCTCGCTCCGCCTCGAGGGCCTCGGCGCGCTCCGCCTCGGCACGCTGGCGCTCCGCCTCGAGGGCCTCGGCACGCTCGGTCTGGGCACGCTGGCGCTCCGCCTCGACGGCGGCTTCGAGCTCCCCCGCGGCGCGCTCGCGCTCGGCCTCCACCGCCTCGGCCTTCTCGACCGCGGCGCGCTCGCGCTCCGCCCCGATGGCCGCGACGCGCTGGGACTCGGCGCGCCGGCGCTCCTCCGCGACGGCCGCCTCCTGCTCGGCCACCGCCGCCGCGAGGGCCGACGCTTTCTCCGCCGCAGCATGGCGGCGCTCGGCATCGAGGCTGGCCACGAGCTCGGCGGCCCGCCGGCGCTCGGCGTCCACGGCCTCGGCGCGTTCTGCGGCAGCCCGCTGCCGCTCGGCATCGAGCGCCGCCGCGCGGTCCTGGGCGGCGGCTTCCAGCGCTGCCGCGCGCTCCCGGGCGGCGGCCTCGAGCGCCTCCTCCCGCTCCGCCTCGGCCCGGCGGCGCTCCCCCTCGAGCGCCTCCTCCCGCTCGAGCTCGGCCCGGCGGCGCTCGGCCTCGATCGCCTCCCGCGATTCGGCCTCGAGGCGCCCGCGCTCCGCCGCGAGGGTCTCGGCCGCGGTCGCCTCGAGCGTCTCCCGCTCCGCGGCGAGGGCGGACGCCTGCGCCTCGCGAAGCGCCGCCCGCTCGGCCTCGAGCGCCGCCTCCGCCTGCGCGCGCAAGGTCTCGCGCTCGGTCTCGAGGGTCGCCGCCTGCGCCGCCCGGAGCGCCTCACGCTCGGCCTCGAGCGTCGCTTCGGCTCGGGCCTGCTCCTGCTCGCGCGCCGTGGCCGCGTCGCTCTCCAGGCCCCGCCGGAGCGTCTCGAGCTCCAGCGTCTGTGCCGCCAGCGTGGCGGCCCACTCTGCATCGAAGCGGTGCCGCTCGGCCTCCTGTTGACCTCGCTCCGCCTCGAGGCGCCGCTGCTCGGCCGCCAGGCGCCCGCGCTCCGCCTCGAGCTCGGCGCGCATGGCCTCCCGCTCGGTGCGGAGGCGCGCTTCGGTCGCGGCCTTCTCCGCTTCCGCCGTCTCGCGCTCGGCAGCCAGGCGCCGGCGCTCGGCGTCGAGCGTGAGGCGCTCCGCGGACGCATCGGCCTGGTGAGTCTCGCGCGCCTGACGAAGCTCCGCGCGCTCGGCCTCGAGGCGCTCGAGAGCGGCCGCCAGCTCGGCCTGCTCCCTCGCCCGCTCCTCGAGGAGGCGATCGCGCTCGGCCTCGCGGCGCCCGCGCAGGGCCTCGAGCTCCGCCTGCTCCGCCTCCCGCTCGCGCGCGACGCGGAGTCGCTCGTCCTCGCGCTCCGCGCGCTCGGCCTCCCGCTCGCCCAGGAGCCGGACGGCCTCGGCGTCGAGGCGGGCACGGTGCTCGGCCTGCTCCTGCGCGAGGCGCTCGGCCTCTTCCGCGCGCTCGGCGCGAAGCTGCGCTAGCGCGTCCTCGTGCGCCTGGCGCTGGCGCTCGCGCTCGGAGGCCGCGCCGGAGGCCAGGGCCTCCCGCTGACGCTCGGCGGTCTCTCGAAGGGCGAGGCGCTCGTCCTCCAGCGCCGACTGCTCCCTCGCGTGCTCCGCGTTGAGGCGCGCGAGCTCGTCCGCGATGGTGGCCTGGAGCGCCCGCCGCTCCTCCTCGAGGCGCGCGCGCTCCTCGCGCATGGACGCTTCGAGGGTCTCGCGATCCCGAGCCAGGTTGGCTTTCGCCTCCCTGCGCTCGGCCGTCTCCGCGGCGCGCTCCTCGGCGACGCGGGAGCGCTCGGTCTCGAAGAGAGCCTCGAGCTCCGCGCGCTCGGCCTGGAGCGTACGAACCGCGCTCTCGAGCGCCGTGGCCTTCTCGAGCAGGGCGTCCCGCTCGCGCACCGTCGGGAAGAGCCCCTCGGCGAGCTCGTTGAAGCGCTCGCGCAGCTCCTGATGCTCGGCCTTCCAGTGCGCGGCTTCTTCGTCCTTCGCCTCGAGCTGGGTCTTCAGCGCCTCGAACTGCCGGGAGAAGGGCGAGGAGATGTGGGTCCGCCGCGCCTCGGCGAGCGCCCCGCGCAGGGCCTCGACCTCCGTCGGCGGCGGCGCCAGCCCCGTGAACGAAGGCGGGGGCCGAAAGGAGCCGAGCGTCGCCGAGCGGATGATGCCGCTCTCGGGCTCCTCGCTCAGCGGTGCCGCCGCCTGCGCCAGGCCCGGGCTCGTCCCCGTCGCGGGCAGGTGCCAGCGCCCGAAGAGCCGGCCGACCAGCTCCGTGAGGTCCTCGTCGCTCAGCTCGCGCTTGTCGACGTAGGCGTCCGCGTGCGCGCGCAGGAACCGATGCACCGCCAGCTCGCTCGGCGAGAGGGTCCGCGTCGCGAGCACGACCTTCGTCTGCCGGGCGACGCGCTTGAGCTTCCCGCAGAGCTCGAAGCCTTTCTTGTCCGGCAGGTCGACGGGCAGGAACACGAGCGCCGGGCGCCCCCGCTTCAGCTCGTCGGCGAGCTCGTCTTGCCGGATCACGCGGACCTCGGCGCCGTGCGACTCGAGCACGGCGCGTGCTCGTTCTGCAAAAGGCTCGTCGGGATCGGCGATGAGGGTGCGAAGCATCGTGAAACGTCGACGAAAGCAGGTCGAAAACGCAGATCGTCGACGGAGAAAGGGCTCGTAAGAGCATCGCACGGAGGCCGCAGGCTTGTCTGCCTCTACGGTGAGTGTGCGACGCTACTGAAACCTCACACCCTCGCCAGAGGCCGCTCGTGGCGGCCGTGAAAATGCGGCCCGGTTCCCCCCGCGGAACGCGCGTGAGACACGAAGGGCGGCCCGCCTGCTAGGGTGCGCCGCCATGAGCACGAGCGACCCGCGCCAGTTCCTCACCGACACGTTCCCCGCTCTCTTCGCGAAGGGCGTGGAGGAGCTGCGTGCGAAGGCCGCCGCCGGCGACGCGGCGGCGAAGATGCGCCTCGCCGACGTCGAGGGCGCATCCGGCGGCGTGCTGCTCCGGGTCGAGGGCGAAGGCGACGTGTTCCTGGTCCTCGAGGAGGGCGGCAGGATGAAGACGGCCGACGCCGCGGAGAACGTGCGCCTCGCCATCGCCGCGCCCGGCCCCGCGCTCCGTACGCTCCTCGGCGAAGCGGAGGCCTCCGGAGAGCTCGCCGACGCGCAGGCGGGGCATCGCGCCGTCGGCACCGCGTCGAAGGCGCTTCAGGACGCCCTCGGCGACGAGTCCCTCCTCTTCCACGTCATCGCGGAGGGCGTCCCCGAGCTCGGCACCGTCACCGTCAAGATCGGCCTGAACGCGACGGAGCCCCCGGAGACCCCGACCTTCACCGCGACCATGGCCTTCGACGACCTCGAGGCGGCGCGGAACGGGCAGACCAACGCCCAGGAGCTCTTCATGGGCGGGAAGCTGAAGATGGCCGGCGACTACAGCCGGGCCCTGCAGATCGGCATGCAGGTGCTCCAGCTCCAGTCCCAGATGCAAGGCTGAGCGCGCCTTCGAGCTGCCTTCAGCGGTACGTGAAGCGCAGCTCGTAATCGCAGATCTGGATGAGGTCCCCCTCGTCCAGACGCTTCGACTCGATGCGCCGGCCGGCGAACTCGATGCCGTTCGTGCTGCCGAGGTCCTTGATGAAGTGCACGCCGTCGCGAAGCACGATCACCGCGTGCCGCCGGGAGATGTTCCCGTCCTTGATCGGCAGGTCCGCCGTCTTGCTCCCGCGCCCGATGACGAACTCTTCCTTCGTGATCGGGATCTTCTGCCCGTTGAAGATCACGTGCAGCGCCCGCTGGGGGGCCCGCGAGGGCATGGCCCCGGGGAGCGGCGGCGGCCCCGAGGTATGGCCCGGGGGTGGCGTGCGCGTCGTGTCCGCGTAGGTGCCGAGGGGCGCGGCCGCCGGCGCCGACACGCGCGGCGGAGGCGGGGGCGCGGAGGGGATCGGCGGGCGCGAGCGCCGCAGCGAGGGGATCGGGCTCGTCGGCCGCGAGGTGTGGTAGTTCCGCGTCCGCGCGTACTGACGCATGGCCTCGTTGATGAGGTAGTCCGGCTCGCACTCGAGCTCGGCGCTCATCTGCTGGAAGAGGTCCCAGAGGTGGTCGCGACACGCGAAGCTGCGAAGCGTCTTCCTGTTCTCGTCGCTCATCGGCCCCACCCAGCCTCCTGCGAACGGGACGCCTACGCCACTCGCCGGCGACTTCAGCCGGTTTCACCACCCATGGCGGCGGCCTCCATCATGGAGGCCCCGTCCTGGCCCTCGGGATGGGCGAGCCGCTCGCGCAGGCCGGTGATGGCGGACTCGGCCACCTTGCCCACGGTCGCGATCTCCCGACGCTCCCAGCCGTCGCCGACGACGTCGGTCCGGTCCCGCTGGAGGCGCTCCATCTTCCGCACGTCGCCGGCCTCGCCGGTCCGCTCGATGAAGCGGAGCGCGATGGTCTTGGCGAACCAGTTCGAGCTCGCGAGCTGCCGCTCGACGAGCGTGTCGATGCGCTCCGGGCGCGGCGTCATCTGCGCCATGCGCGTCGCGTAGCCCTCGAGCTCCTCGGGCTCGTACTCGATGCCGCGGTCGCTCGGCAGACGCTGGAAGAACTCGGCCACCACGTCGGCGCCGCCGAGCACCAGCACGAGCTCGCCGGCGCGCCAGCGGATGCGCTTCTGGAGGTCGTCGTTCTCGCCGCCCTCGCCGTAGGCCACCAGAGGCCAGAGCCGCGGGATCGCGTCCGTGCTGCGGATGTCGCCGACGCGGTCGAAGGCGTAATCGCGCACGTTGATCGGGTTGTTCGCGTCGAGCGCGAGGGCGAGGAGCTGCTCGAGGTGCTCGCGCTTGGCCGCGCCCTCGAGGGCCATGAGCGCCCGCTGCCGGCGGAGGTTCGTGGCCTCCTTCACGAAGGGCGGGGCGCTCGCGGCGGGCGCCGTGCGCGCGATCTCGAGGAGCCGGTTCGCCACGGCCTCGCTCTCGGCGAGGAACTTCATGGCCGGCAGGGCGCCGTCGTTGATGTAGTTCTCGCGGTTCAGGGCCGCGACGGCCTCGACCTGCGCATCGCTCACGGTCCGGCCCTGCTCCTCGTAGGAGCTCCGGATCTGGCCCTTCAGCCAGTCGAGGTACTCCTGGCCCTCCATCTCGCGCTCGACGCGGACGAGGGTCTCGCCGGCCACCTTCTTCGTGTCGTCGTTGCCGATCTGGCCGAGCAGCTCGCTGATCTTGATCATCGCCTGCTGCGGGATGCGCGGCGTCATCGCCTCGACGAGCTGACGCGCGGCCACCTGCCGGTCGGCCTCGGAGCCGAGGCTCCGCACCACCTGCTCGGCGCTGTAGTTGCCCGCGAGGGAGCGCTGCGCGAAGTCCGTGGCGTACCAGCCGACCACGGCGTTGATCAGCTGCTCCTTCGCCTCACCGCTCGCGCCGATGAGCACGAGGATGTAGGCCGCGTCCTTCGCCCGGACCTGCGCCGGCGGCGGCGGCGCGTTCTCGCCGGAGGCCGTCGCGTCCGAGGTGCCGCGCATCTGCTCGATGAGCCCCGGCACCATGCCGGCGACGATGCGCTGCATGTCCTCGGCGTTCGACGCGCGGAGCTGGTCGAGCGCCCGCTTCATCAGGTCCACGCCTTCGACGTCGCTCCGCTCCATCTCGACGAGGGCGAGCGAGGCTTGGGTACGAAGCTCGATGGGGTACTTGTCCGAGAGGATGACCGCGACGATCTTCCCCGGCCCCTTCACCGTGCGCTTCCAGTAGGAGATGTCCTCCGGTGTGACCTTGCAGCCGCTGGCGGCGAGCACCGCGATCAGCGTGGTCAAGGCGAGGAGGAGGCTTCGAATTCGAGCAGGTCGCATCACGCTCCCGAGGGCCGCGGGGCGCGTCGGGAACCAGCCTCCCGACGCGGGCGGAGCCGCGGGCCGAGCCCGCGACGCGCGCCGATAGTAGACGATTGATCCCCGATCTCAAGAACGGGTAACGGCAAGGGAATCGCGTACGTGAGCCCCCCCTCTGGGGACACCCGCCACGACCGCGGCGCCCACCGTCAGATCGGGCTGATCAGAACCTCACGCCGGCCGCCCGCCTTCTTCGTGGCCGGCCCGACCACGCCCTCGGCCTCCATGCGGTCCACGAGCTTCGCGGCCTTGTTGTAGCCGACGCTGAGCTGCCGCTGGATGTGGCTGATCGAGCAATAGCCAGCCTGCGCGACGACGGCGACGGCCCTGTCGTACAGGGGATCGTCCGTCTTCGGCCCGCCGAGCTCGCCCTCCTCGCGGGGCTGGAGGATGCGCTCGTCGTAGACCGGCTCCCCCTGCTGGCGGAGGAAGTCGCAGACCTCCCGGACGTCGTCCTCGCTGATGAAGGCCGAGTGCACGCGCTGGAGCTCGCTCGTGCCCGGCGGGAGCAGGAGCATGTCGCCGCGCCCGAGCAGGTTCTGGGCGCCGACGCGGCCGAGGATGGTCTTCGAATCCTCACGCTGGCTGACCTTGAAGGCCATCCGGGCCGGGAAGTTGGCCTTGATCATGCCCGTGATGACGTCCACGGAGGGCCGCTGGGTCGCGAGGATGACGTGGAGCCCCGCCGCCCGCGCCTTCTGCGCCAGGCGCGCCACGCAGGCCTCGACGTCCTTCGCGGCGACCATCATCAGGTCCGCGAACTCGTCCACGACGACCACGATGTGCGGGAGCGTCTCCGGCGTGGGCAGCGGCTCCTCGGGCGCGTCCGGCGCGGCCTTCTTCTTCGGGCGCTTGTGGAGCTTCTCCGGCGCCAGCTCACCGCGGAGCACCTTCTCGACGCGCTGGTTGTAGGTGGCAATGTTCTTCGACCCGGCGTCGGCGAAGAGCTGGTAGCGGCGCTCCATCTCGTCGACGGCCCAGCGGAGGGCCAGCGCCGCCTTCTGCATGTCCGTGACGACCGGGAGCAACATGTGCGGGATCCCGTCGAAGACCGCGAGCTCGACCACCTTCGGGTCGATCATCAGCATGCGGACCTGCTCCGGCGTCTTCTTCGCGAGGATCGACGCGAGCATCACGTTCAGCCCGACGCTCTTGCCGCTGCCCGTCGCGCCGGCGACGAGCAGATGCGGCATCTTCGAGAGGTCCGCGTAGACGGGCTGCCCGGCGATGTCCTTGCCGAGCGCCATGGGGAGCGGGCCCTTCTGCTTCTCCCAGCGCGGGTCCTCGACGATCTCCCGGAGGAAGACGGTCTGCCGGTCCTCGTTCGGGAGCTCGATGCCGACGCGGGCCTTGCCGGGGATCGGCGCGACGATGCGCACGCTCCGCGCCGCGAGGGCGAGCGCGAGGTCGTTCTCGAGGCCGGCGATCTTCGAGATCTTCGTGCCCGAGGCCGGCTCGAGCTCGTACATGGTGACCACGGGGCCCGGGTGGATCTCGTCGATGCGCCCCTTCACGCCGTAGGACGCGAGCTTCGCCTCGAGGCGCTTCGCGTTCTCCCGGAGCTGCGCCGGGTCGATGCGGATGCGCGACGAGTCGCCGGGCTGGAGGAGCGTCGTGGGCGGAAGCTGGAAGGTCCCCTTCGCCGCGACGGGCTGGGGCGGCGCCGGCGGCGGCTTCGACTCGGGGGGCGCCACGATGCGTGGCTCGGCGGCGGCCTTCGCCTTCCGGGCGGGCTTCGGGGCCGGCGCCTCGTCGGGCTCGGCCACGTCGTCCGCCGCGGCCACGTCGTCCGGCTCGGCCACGTCGCCCGCGTCGTCGGCCTCGGCTTCGAGCGTGCCGGGGGACGTCCGGGCCTCGGGCTCCTCGGGG
>JBCDGX010000244.1:0-8007 GCA_038750805.1 Myxococcota bacterium | reverse complement strand
CGCTGAGGGCCTCGGCGAGCGGCGCCGCGAAGGCCCCGCGAGGGTCCCCGGGCGTCGCGGCGCGCGCGGCTTCGGCGGCGAGCAGCACGCCCGCGATGACGTCCGCTCGGTCCGCGTGCTCCTCGCCCATGGCCCGAGCATACGCGCGACGTGAGCTCCCCGGGGACCCGGCCCCCGGCACGGGGGACGCGCGTGGCAGCGGCTCCCTCCGCCGACTACCGTGCCTTCATGGCTTCGCGCCTCGTCCTCGCGTTCGCGCTCCTCGCGGCGGCCGCCCCCTCCGTGCGGGCCCAGAGCGATCCGGAGCTCTGCCCGCCGCCGGGCGAGCCCGAGCCGCGAACCGTGACGCCGGCGACCGAAGCGCGGAACGTACCGACGAACGCGCTCCTCCGCGTGGCCTACTCCGCCGACCTCGACGTCGCCGTGCCCGCGGAGCTCTTCGAGCTCTTCCTCTGTCCCGCGGGCACACGCGTGGGCGAGGCGAGCCCCTCGATCTGCACGGACGCCATCGTGGGCGGCGGCCCGGAAGCCGTTCAGATCGCGCGCGACGAGCTCCTCTTCGCGCCCGTGGCTCCCTATCTCCCGCAGCGCGTCTACGCGGGGACGGCCTTCGCGCCGACGGGCTTCGGCGAGCTCCGCATCGCCTTCGAGACGGGGGTCGGGCCGGACCTCACGGCGCCGGTCCTCCCGGCGAACGCCATCGACGCGAGCGGGTCGTCCGCGGACTTCGAGTGCGAGGACATCCAGAACGGGGTGCGCATCGACGTGCGCGTCACCCCGGCGCGCCTCGACTCCCTCGACCCGCGGGACCCCACGGGGCCGACGGAGCCGGCGACGAGCATCGAGTACCTCCTCTTCCAGACCCGGGGGCCCGGGCTGGCGGCGCCGACGCTCCGGGCGCGCGGGCGCGGCATCACGGCGTCGACGGAGGTGACCCTCGCCTTCGGGCTGAGCGCCGACGACGCGTCCACGCCGATCTGCGTCGCGGTGCAGGCCGTCGACGGGCAGGGCGCCGCGAGCGATCCCTCGGAGGACCTCTGCTTCGAGCCGATCACGGGGAACTTCTTCGAGGGCTTGTGCAGCGCCGGGGCCGCCCCTGCGCTCCCCGGGCTCGTCCCGCCTCTCCTCGCCGTGCTCGCGCTCGCCCGGCGACGCCGAAGGCGCTGAGCGCGAGCGGAGCGTTCGTGCGCGCCGGCGTTGCGTCAGCGCGACGAGCGAGGCCCGTTGCCCCATGAGGGCACCAGACGCATGGTTCGAGCGTGAGGCATCCCGACCAGGCCGGCGTCGTCGAGCCCGCTGGCGAGCGCTGGATCGCGCCCGCAGATGACGATCGCTTCCACGACGAGTGCGGCGTCTTCGGCCTCTTCGGCCACGAGGAAGCCGCCAAGCTCGCCTACCTCGGGCTCCACGCGCTCCAGCATCGCGGCCAGGAGGCCGCGGGCATCGTGACGAGCAACGGAGAGCAGCTCTTCGTGCATCGTGGCCTCGGCCTCGTGCAGGAGGTCTTCACGCAGCCCGTGCTCGGGAAGCTCCCCGGAGACCACGCCATCGGTCACGTCCGCTACAGCACGGCCGGCGGGAGCCACGTGAAGAACGCCCAGCCCATCGCCGTGGACAGCGTGCACGGCTCCCTCGCCGTTGGGCACAACGGGAACCTCACGAACTACGTGCAGCTCCGGGCCGAGCTCGAGGCGCAGGGGTCCATCTTCGCGAGCGCGAGCGACACGGAGGTCTTCGTGCACCTGGTCGCGCGGAGCCGCGAAGCGTCGACCACGGACCGCGTCGCCGACGCCCTGAAGCAGGTCGAGGGCGCCTACAGCCTCGTCTTCTTGACGCCCGACGCGATGATCGCGGCGCGGGATCCGCACGGCTTTCGGCCCCTCTGCCTCGGGCAGATCGGCGAGTCCTGGGTCGTCGCGTCCGAGCCGCCGGCTTTCGCGCTCATGGGCGGCGAGTACGTGCGGGACGTCGAGCCCGGCGAGATGATCGTCGTCGACCGCTTCGGGCTCCGGAGCCTCCGGCCCCAGCCGCCGGCGAAGCAGCATTTCTGCATCTTCGAGTACGTCTACTTCGCGCGGCCGGACGCGAGCTTCGGTGGACGCGGGGTCTACGCGGCGCGGAAGCGCCTCGGGAAGATCCTCGCCGAGGAGTCTCCGGCGGACGTGGACCTCGTCATCCCGGTGCCGGACAGCGGCGTGGCGGCGGCCCTCGGCTACGCCCAGGAGCTCGGCGTGCCCTACGAGATGGGGCTCATCCGAAGCCATTACGTCGGGCGGACCTTCATCGAGCCCTCGCAGACCATCCGGAACTTCGGCGTGAAGCTGAAGCTCCACCCGGTGCGCGAGCTCCTCGAGGGCAAGCGCGTGGCGGTCATCGACGACTCCATCGTGCGCGGCACGACGAGCCGGAAGATCGTCCGCATGCTCCGCGAGGCCGGCGCGAAGGAGGTGCACCTCCGCATCAGCGCGCCGCCGACGCGCCACCCCTGCTTCTACGGTATCGACACGCCCTCGAAGGAGGAGCTCATCGCGAGCGCGCACGGGCCCGAGGCCATCGCCAAGTACCTCCACGCGGACTCGCTGGGCTACCTCTCGCTGCCCGGGCTTCATCGCGCCGTGCGCGGGGACGCGATGCTCAACGGGAGTGGCGCGCACGCGAACGGCGCGGGGCACGAGGGCGGCACGGGCTTCTGCGACGCCTGCTTCAGCGGCGACTACCCCGTCGCCGTCGCGCCCACGCCCGCGGGCAAGCGCCAGCTGCCGCTGATCGGGGTCTGAGCGTGGGCGACGCCGCCCGGTCCGGAGAAGGCGCCGGCGAAGCGCCTCGGCTCGTGCTCGCGTCGACCTCGCCCTACCGGAAGGCGCTCCTCGCGCGCCTCGGGCTGCCCTTCACGCAGGCCGCCCCGGACGTCGATGAAGCGCCCGCCATGACGAGCGGGCGCACGCCCTTCGCCATCGCCCGGGAGCTCGCGGAGGCGAAGGCGCGCGCCGTCGCCGCCGGCGCCCCGGGGGCCCACGTGCTCGGCGGGGACCAGGTCGTCGACCTCGACGGGGAGGTGCTCGGCAAGCCCGGCAGCGAGGCGGCCTGCATCGCGCAGCTCGGGCGCCTCGCCGGGCGCACGCACCGCCTGCTCACGGCCATGGCGCTCGTCGGGCCCGAGGGGAGCGCCCGCGTGGAGGTGCACGAGACCCGGCTCACGCTCCGGGCGCTCGGCCAGGACGCCATCGCGCGCTACGTAGCGCGGGAGAAGCCCACCGATTGCTGCGGGAGCTACCGCATCGAGGGGCAGGGCATCGCGCTCTTCGCGCGCATCGAGGGCGAGGACTTCACGGCCATCGAGGGCCTGGCGCTCCTGCGGCTCTCCGGATGGCTGCGCGAGGCCGGCTTCCGGCTGCCCTAGGGCGCCGAGGCTCAGTCGAGCGTGGCGGCCAGCGCGTCGACCAGCGCCGCGACGAAGCGCGTCCGAAAGGCGGGCTGCACGGCGAGGTCCTGGCGCACCTCGAGCTCGAGGGCGCGGCGCTCGTGGGCCGTCGCGTGGAGGTCCGCGCTGAAGATGAGCCCCTCCTTGCCCGAGTAGGGCTCGTTGCGCCGGGACGCGAAGCCCGCGGCCCGGAGCCGCGCGTCGATGGCCTCGCCGAGAGCGTCCTCGCGGTCGTAGAGCACGCCGAGCTCGAGCGCGCGGGGCTGGCCCTCATAGAGCGGCGTGAAGGTGTGCACCGAGAGCAGCACCGGCGCCTCCGAGGCCGCCACCATGGCGTCGATGGCGGCGTGGAAGGGTCGGTACGTGCGCTCGAGGCGCCGCTCCTTCTCCGCTGCCGAGATGCGCGCGTTGAGCGCGACGGGGCGCCCGCCCTCCGCCGTGCGGCGAAAAAGATCCGGGTGGTCCTCCTCGCGGTTCGGGTCGGCCAGGAGGCGCGTGAAGCGGCTCAGCACGGCGGGGGCCTCGAGGGCCTGGGCGAGCTCCCGGGTCAGGGCGGCGGCGCCGAGGTCGTGCGCCCAATGCGTGCCCTGGAGGGAACGGTCCGCGATCGGCCAAACCCACGGCGCCGGAAGGCGTTCCGAGGCGTGCTCGCAGGTCAGCGTAACGCGTTCTGGCTGGCGCCGGGCGCTAGGGTCGGGCCCCGGCCGGCGCTCGAAGGCGTCCTCGAGCTCGGCGGGGCGGTGAACGTCGCGAAGCGACCGCACCCGCCTTCCCCTAGCACCCCCGACCCCGCGCGAGGAAGACCCAGACGGCGCCCCGACGTAGCAAAAAGTGGCCGCTCTTGCCGTACATGCCCACAATTTCAGTCATGGGGGACGACGACCTCATCCTCGGCCCCAGAGAGGGGAAGGTGACCGCCGGCGTGCCGGCGGAGTCGGGGAGCTACGACCTCGACCACCTCGAGCTCTCCACGGAGCCGCGGAATCGTCCGCCCGAGATGCCCGAAGTGGGCATGCGCCCGCTGCCCCCGCGGGCGCCGCTCCCCGTGCGCCGGACCTCCCGTCCGCCGCCCCTGCCGCCCGTGGCCCCGCGCTCGAGCCCGCCGTCGGTGGACCCCGCGCGCGGCTCGCGGAAGATCTCGACGCCCCCGCCTCCCCCGGGGAGCCTCCCGCCGAACGGCGCGCACGCGCCGCGCATCAGCGACGGCTCGGTGGACTTCGGGGCGGTGCTGGGCGCCGGCCCGCCCTCGTCCATTTCCTCGGTCCCGGTGACCATCGCGGACGTGCGCCCCTCGGCGCCCGCGCGCCGGCGCCAGGACCCGCCCGCCTGGGCGCTCGTGCTCCTCGGGCTGCTCATCGGTGCCGCCGCCGTCGCGCTGGTGATCTTCGGTCGCGGCCCGCGCCCCTCCGCGGTGGCCGTCGCCCCGCCCCCGCCGGTCGTCACCGAGGTCGTGCAGGCCCCCGAGCCCGCGCCCGAACCGGCGCCGGAACCGGAGCCCGTGGCGGAGCCCGAGCCCGAGCCCGAGCCCGAGCCGGAGGTCGAGGCGGCCCCCGAGCCGGCTCCCATGCGCGCGCGGCGCCGCCGGCGACCGGCCGCGATGACCGCGGAGCCCGCGCCCATGACGCGCCCGGTCCCCCTGCCCGCGGACGATCTCCCGGAGAAGCCGAGCCGCGAGGAGGTCATCCGCTCGTTGAACGGCGTGCGCCCGGCCATCGCTGCGTGCCTCGCCGGCCAGCACGGCACCGTGCGGGTCCGCGTGACCGTGGCGGGCTCCGGCCGCGTCACGACGGCTCAGGTGCTCGACTCGATCTTCGGGCGCGCCCCGACCGGGTCCTGCATCGCGCGAGCGGTGCGGACCGCGCGCTTCCCGCGCTTCCGGCAGACGCGCTTCGTCGTCGTCTTCCCCTTCCAGCTCTAGCCCGGCGCTTCGTGGAACGGTCGCCGCGTCGGCGTCCCGGGCTTGCGCGGCGCGAAGCCGGCGCCACTGTGCCCCCCATGGACAGCGAGCGCCGCGACGCGGACCACTGGGAGGCCGTCGAGGAGGGCATCGAGCTCCTCCAGGAGGGAGACCATCAGGCCGCCCTTCGAGAGCTCAGCGGGGTCGCCGAGAAGGACCCGGACAACCCCTACGCGCACCAGTTCCTCGGGACGACCTACTTCGAGCAGCAGGACTACGCGCGTGCGCTCAAGTGCTACGTGCGCGCCCTCGAGGTGCAGCCGCGCTACATCGGGGCGCTCATCGGCGCCGGGCAGTCGCTCCGGCTCCTCGGGGACCACGACCGCGCCCTGCGCATGGGCATGCAGGTGCTCCGCGTCGACCGAAACGACGCCGACGGGCTCCTGTTGGTCGGCTCGGTGCACTTTCAGCGCGGCGACTACGCGCAGGCCCGGGGCTTTCTCGAGCGCTTCCTGCACACGAACCCGGAGATCGAGGTCGCCCTCGAGGTCGAGGGCATGCTCCAGGTCGTGCGCGGTGAGGTCGACCCGCCGCCGACGGAGGCGTAGCGCACCAGCCCGGACTTCCGGGCTGTCGTCCTCGCCATCGCGCGGCGTGGGCATCGTGCGCTCGCGCACGCCCTCGGGATCGTGCAAGGTGCGCGCTCTCGCATGGACCACGACCCGCCCCGCCCGCTCTTCCCCCCCGAAGACGAACCGCTTCGCCGCGACGTCGGCACCCTCGGCACGCTGCTCGGCGACGTGCTCCGCGACCAGCAGGGCTATGCCCTCTTCGGCCGCGTGGAGACGGCCCGGCACCTCGCCCGGCGCTGGCGGGAGGGCGACGCCGCCGCGCTGAAGGAGCTCGGGCCGACGCTGAGGGACCTCGAGGGGCCCGTCGCGAAGTCCCTCGTCGAGGCGTTCTCGATGTACTTCGGGCTCGTCAACACGGCGCAGCGCGTGCACCGCATGCGCCGGCGCCGCGACTTCCTGAAGCTCGGCGCGCCCCAGCCCGGGAGCTTCTACGCGGCCATCTCGGCGCTTCGCGAGCGCGGCGTCAGCCTCGAGGAGCTCGAGCGGCGCCTCCAGACCATGCGCCTCGAGCCGGTCTTCACGGCGCACCCGACGGAGGCCGTGCGGCGCACCATCCTGAAGAAGGAGCAGCGCATCGTGCGCGCCCTCTTCGACCGCCTCGACCCGAGCTCGCTGACGCCGGACGAGGACATCGCCGCCAAGGCGCGTATCGTCGAGGAGATCGCGGCGAGCTTCCAGACCGAGGCCCATCACCCGGAGCGCCCGACCGTCGGGGACGAGGTCGAGCACGTCGTCTTCTACCTGAGCGAGGTGATCTACCGCATCGTCCCGAAGGTCTTCGAGGCCCTCGAGGACGCCATTCAGCGGGTCTATGGCGAGGGCATCGCGCTGCCGCTGGGGCTCGTGCGCTTCGGCTCGTGGGTCGGCGGCGACATGGACGGCAACCCGAACGTCGGGCCGGCCACCATCGAGGCCACGCTTAAGCGGCATCGGGCCATCGTGCTCGGGAAGTACCGGCAGGAGATCGCCGAGCTCTTCGAGCACCTCTCCCAGTCGACGACGCGCGTGAAGACCTCCGAGGCCCTGGAAGGTCTCCTCGGCCGCTACGGCAAGGAGCACGCGGAGGCGCTCGCCGGGGTCTCGAGCCGCTACGCGACCATGCCCTACCGGCTGGTGCTTCACGTCATGGACGACCGCCTGCGCTCCACCCTCGAGGACGCGCAGGGGGCCTACGCGGAACCGGCGGAGCTGCTCGCGGACGTGCGCGTGCTCGCCGAGAGCCTGGAGGCCCACGGCGGCCAGCACGCCGGCGCCCACCGCGTGCGGCGCTTCGAGCGCCGGGTGGCGACCTTCGGCTTCCACCTCGCCGCCCTCGACGTGCGCCAGGACGCCCTGCTCCACCGGGAGGCGCTCGCCCAGCTCCTCGAGGACGACGGCTTCATGGAGCGCGCCCCGGCCGAGCGCGCCGCCATGCTCCGCGCCTGGCGGGAGGCGCCGCGCGGCGTGCCCGAGAGCCCGGGCGCGGCGCTCACGGAGGTGCTCGCCGTGCTCCGCACGCTGAAGGCCGCGCGTGCGCGCTTCGGTCCCGAGGCGACGGGCCCCTACATCATCAGCATGGCGCAGGGCGCCGACGATGCGCTCGCGCTCCTCGTGCTCTCGGAGGCCGCGGGCTTCGTGGACGCGGATGGGCGCATCCCCCTCGACGTCGTGCCGCTCTTCGAGACCGTGGACGACCTCGCCAACGCGGCGCCGACGATGGCCGGGCTCTTCGGGGACCCGGGCTACCGGGCGCACGTCGCGGGCCGCGAGGACCGGCAGATGGTGATGCTCGGCTACAGCGACTCGATGAAGGACGCCGGCATCGGCGCGTCCCGCTGGTCGCTCTACCGCGCGCAGGAGGAGCTCGTCCGCGCGGCCGCCGACGCCGGCGTCGAGCTCGCGCTCTTCCACGGCCGCGGCGGCAGCGTGAGCCGCGGCGGGTCGCAGCCGCGCCAGGGCGTGCTCGCCGCGCCGCGCGGGGCCGTCGCCGGCCGCCTCCGGCTCACGGAGCAGGGCGAGATCATCCACCACACGTACGGGTTCCGAGGCATCGCGCTCCGGACCCTCGAGCTCCTCGG
>JBCDGX010000243.1:0-8025 GCA_038750805.1 Myxococcota bacterium | reverse complement strand
CCGCAGCTTGCGGCGCGAGACGCGCATTCCGCCGCGCCGGGTGGGGTTGCGCGCGGGGCCGTCGATGCCCGCGGGGACGGCGAAGGCCATCGGCGCCGAGGGCGTGCTCGAGGTGCCCTTCGAGGTGGCGCGCGTCCAGGCCAAGGTGCGCTCGACGCTCCAGAAGGCGCGGGAGCGACGCCTCGAGCGGAAGCGCGCCGTCTCGATGGAGCAGCTCCGCGCCGCCCTCGACTCCGAGTCGGGCGCCGGGACGCGGGCGCAGCTCCTCCTGAGCCTCGACTACGAGCACACGCGGGCGCTCCGCTACGGGACGTCCCTCGGCTGCCTGGTCATCGACGTGGACCGGCTCCCGGCGCAGGTCGCGCGCCCCATCGCCCTCGCCGGCGTGGTCGAGGCGGCGAAGTCGGCGCTCGAGGGCCTCGACCTGATCTTCCGCGCGGCGGACCTACGCTTCGTGGTGCTCCTGCCGGCGATCGACCTGGCCGGCGTCGAGCGCGCGCGGGCGGCGGTTCGGACGGCGGTGCTGGACGCGGTGCCCGGCGTGGCGCTGAGCTTCGCGGGCGCCTCGATGCCCGAGCACGCCGCCGAAGGCGGTCCCGCGCTCCTCGCGGCCGCGCTCGGCAATCGCTTCGTTTGAAGGGGCGGCGCTGCGCTCGCTCGGAGCCGCCTCCGGAGGCTAGGGTCCCGCGCACATGGCGACATCGTGGCGCGACGCTTCCAGGCCTGCACCGGTATGGTGCGGCTGGCTCGGCTTTCTCCTCCTGATCGGCGCATGCGGCGAGGGGGCCTCCACCTCGGCCGTGCTCGTCGACCTCGGCGGCGGGGGAGGGTGCGGGCGCGCCTGCGACGACGGCGTGTACTGCAACGGCCTCGAGCGCTGCCGGCCGGGAAGCGTCGCCGCCGACGCCGACGGCTGCGTCGACGGCGAGCCGCCCTGCGCCGCGGACAGCTGCGACGAGGGCGCCGACCGCTGCGTCGACTGCGCGGACGCCGACGGAGACGGTCGCCGCGACGTCGCGTGCGGCGGCGACGATTGCGACGACGACGATTCGAACCGCTTCCCCGGCAACGTCGAGGTCTGCGACGCGATGGATCACGACGAGGATTGCGACCCGGCGACCTTCGGCGTCCGCGATGGCGACGGCGACGGCTTCCCGGACGCCCGCTGCTGCAACGACGATGGCGGCACGCCGATCTGCGGCAACGACTGCAACGACGCCTCGGCCGTCGTGCGCGCGGGCGGTCTCGAGGTCTGCGATCTCCTCGACAACGATTGCGATGGCACCGTCGACGAGGGCGTGACGCGGACCTTCTTCGTCGACCTCGACGGAGACGGCGTCGGGGACGACGGCGCCGACGCGGACGGCCTCCCCGGCGACACCATCGAGAGCTGCGCACCGCCCGAGGGCTACAGCGAGACCGGCGGCGATTGCGACGACACGAGCGCGGCCGTCTCACCGCGCCTCGTCGAGTTCTGCGACGGAGGCGATCCCCCCGTCGACGAGGATTGCGACGGCGTGGCGAACGCGGACTGCGCCTGCGTCGCCGGAGAGGTCCGCGAGGGAGGCTGCGGCCTGCCGGGCGTGTGCGCCCTCGGCGTTCAGGCCTGCGATGCGGACACCGGGACCTTCGGCGCGTGCTCGATCCTGGGCGACGTGGACGACCGCTGCGACGGCCTCGACGGGGATTGCGACGGCCTCGTGGACGAGGGGCTCACCATCGTCTGCTACCCGGACGACGACGGTGACACCTTTGCCGTCGGTGGCGCGGCGCCGAGCGACCAATGCCCCATCGACGGTCGTGCCAGCGTGGGCGGCTACCCCATCGGCTTCACCAACCAGGCGCCCCTTCCGGAGAGCTTCGATTGCGACGACCGGGACAGCCGGGTGTCGCCGCTCGCGCGGGAGGTTTGCCTCGATCCAGACGCGGGCGCGGACGAGGATTGCGATGGCCTCATCGACGAGGGCGTGGCCGTCGCGTGCTACGCGGACGACGACGGCGACGGGTACGCGGCGGCCGGAACGCTGGCCCGCGATCGCTGCGCGGACTCGGCCCGGGTGCTCTTCGGTGAGTGCCCGCTGGCGTTCACGGACCGGGCGCCGGCGAGCGCAGCCGACCAGGATTGCGACGACACGCGCTTCGACACGAACCCCGAGGCGACGGAGGTCTGCGATGGGACCGTCGACAACGATTGCGATGGCACCGTCGACCAGGCCCCGATCTGCGTGTGCGCGACGGGCACGGTGCGGAGCTGTGGCAGCGCGGGCTTCCTCGGAGCGTGCGCGACGGGTATCCAGTCCTGCCTCGGGAGCGCGTGGACCCCGTGCAGCATCGCGGCCGAGCCGGCCGAGGTGGCCTGCGACGGCATCGACGAGGACTGCGATGGTGTCGTCGACGATGGTCTGACCACGACCTGTTACCGGGACGCGGACCTCGACGGCTTCGCGCCGGCGGGTGCGGCCACGCTGGAGCGCTGCGCGTGTCCCTCGGGCTACGTTACGCGCGCGCCGGTCGGAGCGGACATCGATTGCGACGATGGGACGAGCCTCCGCTTCCCCGGCGCCACCGAGCTCTGCAACCGCGTTGACGACGATTGCGACGGGACCTCGCCCCTCGCGGAGGACCGCGACGGCGACGGCTTCGCCGCGCTCGGGCTCTCGACCTCCGTATGCACCGGCGGCGCCTTCCCGAAGACGGACTGCGACGACGACGACGCGGACGTTTTCCCGGGGCAGCCTCGCTTCTTCCCAACGCCCCGCCCGGACACCTGCCCGAGCGGCTTCCTCGCGTGCCCGTGCACGGGCCCCGCGGGGGGCGTCGACCAGGTCTGCGTGCCGGGGCCGGGTCCTCTCTGCCCGCTGACGAGCTGTCCCGACCCGACGCCCGCGACGACCAGCTACGACTACGACTGCAGCGGAAGCAACGACCCGCCCGCGCCGTCCGGCGTCGGATCCCCCTGCACCGTCGGCGCCACCATCGACGACGCCGAGCGGACCGCGGGCAACTGCGGTCAGGAGGTCGCGGCGACCGTGTGCACCTCGTGCTTCCCGACGACGAGCTGCGGGCCGGGCACGGGCATCCTCAGCTGCCGGTAGTGCTCCCGCCCGGGAGTTCGTTCCAAGGAAGCTCCCCAGCTCAGTACGCCCCGAGGCCGCGACGTCTTCGCGCGTTCTCGCACCACGAACCGCGGCGCGCTCCCTTCCGGGAGCAAGGGTGGCGCCAACGCATCCTTCCCCGGCGCTACCATGGTTCCTCCACGCCGAAGAGCAGCAGGCTCGCGTCCCGTGCGTCCCTGCTCTCGATGGCCAGGTCCGGAGCGACGGTCTCCGCGAGGCAAGCCGTGGGCGGCGCGGTCGCGGGGTCCTCGAGGAACGCCTCGAGAATGCGGCTCTGGCAGGAGGTTCCATCGGGAAGGCGCGTTGTGGATGCCAGCGAGTGACCGCCGTGCGGAAAGCGCACCAGGTGGGTGCGCGGCCCGGCCAGCGCGGCGGCCACCGCGTCCGCCCAGGTCGGCAGCGTTCGGTGATCCAGCTCGCCGCTCAGCAGAAGGACCGACGTGTCCGTGGCCGGGTAGGAGTCGTCGATCTCGAACGCGGGGACGTCCCAGGACTCCTGGATGTCGAAGAACACGACACCGTCAGGCACGGCGAAGGTGAGGGAGGACTCGAGCGCCGCAAAGGCGAAGCGATCCATGTCCGGGCGGAAGAACTCCGCCGTTTTCATCCAGGCGAAGAGGAGAGCGTTGAAGTTGTTGTCGGTAGGCACCTGGAAGCGATGACCTACCGGGCCAGTGCCAATGCTGGACGGGGCGAAGCGCTGGGCGAAACGCATGAGAAGCGCGGTGCTCTCCGCGCTGCAGTCCGTAATGAGGTGCGAGATGGCCAACATGAGGTGACGGGTCTCCGGGAAGTCCGGCATGGACTCCATCCACCCCTGGAAGGCCAGAAGTGGAAGTCCGCGGAGCACCGCGCAGGAGTTCCGGGCGAGCAGTTCCCGCGCTTCGGCCGTGATCTCGTCGACACTTCGACCGCCCAGCTTGCCGGCGCGGGTCGCGTCCTCGTCGCAACGGGAGAGGAAGCTCCGCACCGCCTCGTCCATCCCGAGCGTCTCGCGGCTCAGGTCCACGTCGAGGGGCAGGACTCCATCGAGGATCATCGCGTCGGCACCCGCCGGGGCGACCTGGAGGTAGCGTTGCGCCCAGTAGGAGCCGTAGGAGTTTCCGTAGATGACCACGGGAAGGCCGGGTCGGCGCGCCCGCTCGACGAGATGGTCGAGGTCGAGCGCCGCGTGGCGCGAGTTGAAGTTCACGAGCGCTCCCCGACCGAGCTGGGCCTCGAGCTCACCGAGGCAGGCCCGAAGAAAACTCGGGTTGGGTGGGCCCCGAAGCGTCGCTTGAGCTGCCGGACACGAGAGCCCGGACGAGGCGCCCGTCCCGCGATGGGAGAGCACGAGAATCTCGTTTCGTGCGGGTTGGAACCGCGCGAGGAAGTCCGGTCGAGTCATTCCGGCGCCGGTTCCTCCGGGACCGCCGTCGAGGAGCCAGATCTGCTTCTCCGGCGCGTC
Organism: Myxococcota bacterium; assembly: GCA_038750805.1. Classification (GTDB taxonomy): domain Bacteria; phylum Myxococcota_A; class Polyangia; order Polyangiales; family Houyiibacteriaceae; genus CALCTH01. Next base: position 3,462 of record JBCDGX010000243.1, on the reverse strand, counting down.
GAGCTCGCCGAGGCGCGTGACGAAGAGCTCGATGCGCGTGGCGTCTGGCGTGGCCCAGTCGAGCGGCACGGGAACCCGTGTGCATTGGCCACCCGGCGAGAGCGGAACGGGGTTGCATACGGTCCATTCGAGGGGGCTCGCTGGCGGGCCGGTGTCCATCGCCGCGTCCACTCCGCCATCGATCTCCGGCATCTCCTCCGGCGATCCGCATGCCAACAGCACGCTTGAAACCAGTACGAACCATCTCCCCATGGGAGTGAAAGTACACGATGCTCTACGTGAGATGCTGCGGATTACCCGCTCTCTCGAGGCATCGCCCGCGAATCGCGGGCGGCTACGCAGAGATCAACCAGCCCGGCCGCCGCCTTCGGGCGGGGCGTCGGAGTCGCCGGGCCCAGCGTCCGTCGCCGTAGGCTGGGGGGGCGACGCGTGTGCCGGCGAAACTGGGGTGCGCTGCCAGAGCCAGCCGGCCGCCACGACCATCACGACGGCCTCCACGGCGACGAGGAACCACTGCTTCGGCACGGCGCCGTCGATGACCAGGCCGAAGAGCCGCGCCACGAGCGCACCGGTCACGAAGTAGACGATCGCCGTCGGGATACTCGTCGACCAGGGACGGAGCGTCGGGACCGCGACGAGCGCCAGGCCCACGCCGAGCACCATGCCTGCGCGCACGCGGCGTTCGACGGCCTCGAAGGCGTCGGGCGCCGGCGCCGAGGCCCCGGTGAGCGGTGGGAACCAATGAGGGAAGATCGCGGCGACGACGCCAAGTGCGGCCAGCGCGATCCCCGCGATGCGAACGAAGGACATGGGCTCTCCTCGCGGCGTTGACCGCCTTCGGGATCCCTTGTCCTCCGAGATCGCGCTCGGCTCAACCGCGATCCGGGCGCTCAGTCGCGGCCGAAGTCCAGGTCCAGCCAGATGTCGTCGCTCGTGAGATGAAGCTCGAAGGGGGTCATGAAGAACGTGGCGATCATTGCGAGCATGTCGTGCCTCCTGCTCTCTGAACCTGGGCATCCACCGCCCGCGCCACCACGGCCAAGTCCGCAGCCCTGAGCTGCAGACCTGCAGCCCTCTCGGCATCTATGCTGCACGGGTGTACGACTGGGCGGACCTTCGTTACTTCCTGGCGGTCCATCGCGAGGGCACGCTTGCGGCGGCGGGTCGGGAGCTCCGGGTGGACCCGACCACCGTCGGCCGGCGCATCGGAACCCTCGAGGAGCAGCTCGGGGCGCCCCTCTTCATGCGGAGCTCGCGCGGGTGGGTGACGACGCCGGCGGGCCTTCGCATCGTGCCGGCGGCCCAGCGCGCCGAGGAGGCGGCGCTGGACGTCCGGCGCCTGGCTGCGGGTGCCAGCGAGCGTCCTGCCGGGCGCGTGCGGCTCGCCACGCTCGAGGTGCTCGCCTCGCAGCTCATCGCGCCCACGCTTCCCCGGCTTCGCGCCGCGTACCCGGAGCTGCGCGTCGACCTGTGGTGCAGCCCGGTGCAGCTCGACCTCGCGAAGGGAGAAGCCGACCTCGCCCTGCGCGTGGGTCGGCCGACGGAGCCGAGCCTCATCGTCCGGCGCGTCTCGAACGTGGTCTCGCGGCCCTATGCGGCGCGCGCCTGGCTGGACGAGAAGGGCCTGACGGAAGAGCTCGACACGCTCGAGGGGCGCGAGGTGCTCCTCCTCCTCCGCCCCCATCGCTGGGCGGACGACCTCGGTCGGGTGCGACCGGTGATGCGCTCGACGGAGCTCTCGGTGATCCTCGAGGCATGCGCGGCGGGCCTCGGCGTCGCGCTCCTCCCCGACGCGCTCGCGACGCGGCGGCCGGAGCTCGTGGCCCTCGACCGGCTCGGCGACCCTATCGTGGACCCGGTTTGGCTCGCCATGCACCGCGATCTCGCCCAGGTCGCCCGCGTGCGCGCGGTCGCGGACTTCCTCGTCGAGATCCTCACCGAGGTGCGGTAGCGGCCGGGGCTGGAACGCGCTGAGAGCGCTCGTTTTCGGCTGAAATGGACGGTTGGCGCCCCCTCGCGGAGCCTTTGCTCGGGAGGGAATCATGAAGGGGAAGACCGTCCGGCGGGCGATCGTCGGCGTGATGTTGTGTATGGCCTGCGGCGCTCCAGGAGCGCCGGGGGCTCGGGATGGCGGACCGCCCGCGGGCGCGGATCTGGGCCAGGACGCGGGAGCTCCTTCGCCGTTGGATCACGGCGCTGCGCGCGATCTCGGTGCGAGGCCCTGCGGTCCCGGCGAGCAGGACAACGACGGCGACGGAGACTGCCAGCGGGACTGCACGCGCGTCCGCTGCGGAGCCAACGCCCGCTGCGACGACGGCGACGGCGTGGCTACCTGCGCCTGCGAGCCCGGGTTCGAGGACCCCGACGGGGATGGGGACTGCGCCGCAGGCTGTGACCTGGCCGCCTGCGCCGCGAACGAGCGCTGCGTCGACGAGCCGGGAGGCGTTCACTGCGTCTGTGAGGAAGGGATGTACGACCTCGATGGCCTGCCCGGATGCGAGTACGCCTGCGCGGGTCGGCCCGGCTCCGTCGACGTGCCCGATGGCGCCTTCGAGGACGCGAACTGCGACGGGATCGATGGCGACCTGGGGGCCGCCCTCTTCGTCTCGGTGGGGGGAAGCGACGCGGCCCCGGGGACGCGCGAGTCCCCGATGCGGAGCCTCCCGGCTGCGCTCCGCGCGGCGGAGAGGGCGGGGAAGGACGTCTACCTGGCGGCTGGCACCTACGAGAGCGAGACCCTCACGCTCGCCGAGGGTGTCGGCATCTACGGCGGGTTCGATCCCGCTGATTGGAGCCGCCCCGCCGCCTCGGAGACCGTCCTCGCGGTCTTCGGCCGGCCGGCCGCGGGGCGCGTCGTGGGCATCGAGGGGCGCGACCTCATCGTCGAGACCGTCGTCGAGGGCCTTCGCCTCGAGGTCGCCCATGCGCGCGGCGAAGGGACCACGAGCTACGGGCTCTGGTGTGCGGACTGCGGCGGCCTCGTGCTCCGCGACGTGAGCGTCCTCGGTGGGGACGGCGCCCCGGGAAGCGACGGCGTCCCGGGAGCGTACGGCGCCGGGGCCGGCGCAGGGGAAGCCGGGACACGATCGGGGACCTGCGACCAGAACGGCCCCGGCGGCCGCGGGGGGGCAGGCGGCGCGTCCGCATGCGCGCGTCCGGGGGGAGCCGGCGGCCGAGGCGGCGGCGTCATGAGTGGGTCGGAAGACGGAGCGGCCGGCGAGCACGGGCTCCCCCCGGGCCAGCCTGGGACCTTCGGGGACGGAGGGGCCGGGTCCGACCGGATCGTGCGGAGGCTCGTCGGGCTCATCTCGTGCTCGATGCCCTCCCACTCGGCTCCCGCGAGCCCGGTCGAGCCCGGCCGCACCGGCACCTCCGGCGCCGACGCCCGGGTCGAAGGCTGTGGCCTTCGGAACGGCTACTGGGAGCCAGGGGCGCTCTTCGGCGCCCGCGCCGGCGCCGATG
>JBCDGX010000242.1:0-8036 GCA_038750805.1 Myxococcota bacterium | reverse complement strand
CGCCGGCGGAGGCGGCGAGGACCCGTCACCAGGCGACGGTGGCGGCCCTCCGGCGTCGCGACGCGCCCCTTCCCCGGGTGATCGCGGAGATCAAGCACCGTTCCCCGAGCGCCGGGCTGATCCGGGAGCGGCGCCCCGGCGGCGTCGCGGCCCTCGCGCGGGCCTACGCCACGGCCGGCGCGGCCGCCGTCTCCGTGCTGGCGGACGGTCCGGGCTTCGGGGGCACGCCCCTGGACGTCCGGCGCGCCGCGGCATCCATCGAGGCCCCGGTGCTCTTCAAGGGCTTCGTCCTCGACCCGGTGCAGCTCGACCTCGCGGCCTCCCTCGGCGCGCGGCTGGTCCTCCTGCTCGTGCGTTGCCTCGACGACGCGGCGCTCGTGGCGCTCGTGCGGGGCGCCGAGGCGCGGGGCCTCGTGCCCGTGGTCGAGGCGGCGGACGCCGAGGAGCTCGCCCGCGCCGTGGCGACGGGCGCGCGCGTCGTCGGCGTGAACGCCCGCGATCTCCGGAGCTTCCGCGTGGACCCGGAGCTCGCGCGGCGCTGCCTCGAGGCCACGCCGGACGATCGCGTCGCCGTCTACATGAGCGGCGTCCGCAGCGCGGAGGACCTCCGACGCGTCGCGGGGGGGCGGGCGGACGCGGTGCTCGTCGGCGAGGGGCTCATGCGCGCCGAGGACCCCGGCGCACGCCTTTCGGCCTGGCTCCACGACGCGTGAGCGACGTCGGCGGCGTTTCACCGGTTTTTCTCGCGCTCGCGCCCGAGGCGCCTACCATGCACCCCGCGCGACGAGCGCAATGAGGCGAGCTTGAAGACGGTCCTGGTCACCGGCGCCCGCGGAACGGTGGGCAACTACGTGGTGAGCCTCGCGGAGGCGAGCGGCTACCGCGTCATCGCGAGCGATATCGATCCGCGGGGCGTACGCGCGCCCGTGCACGGGGAGGTGCGGGCGGCCGATCTCACCGAGGAGGCGCAGGTCGCGAGCGTCGTCCGCGGCGTCGACGTCGTCGTGCACACGGCGGGGCTGATCGACGTCTCGGCGGGCGCCGGCGAGCTGTCGCGGGTGAACTCGGAGGCAGTCACGCTGCTCTACGAGGCCGCGGCCGAAGCCGGCGCGCAGCGCTTCGTGCACCTGAGCGTGGGCACGCTCTACGACGCCAAGGCCGCGGGCGGTGGGCCGCTGGCCGAGTCGGCCCCGCTGGCGCCCCGCGGGCCCTACGCGCTCTCGAAGCTCGGCGCCGAGCTCTACCTTCGCGGCCGCGCGGCCGGCGAAGGCCCGACCTGGACCATCCTCCGCGCGGCGCCTCTCTACGGGCGGCGGGGCCGGCACTTCGCCGGAACGCTCCTCGCCATCGGTCCCATGCTCGGCATGACCTCGCCGGTGATCCCCCGCCCGAGCGGCGGGCCCATCGGCTCGATGGTGCATGCGGAGGACGTCGCGCGGGCCATGCTCTTCGTCATCGAGCGCGAGGACACGGCGGGGCGCGTGCTCAACGTGAGCGACGGCGACGACATGGAGCTCGGCCGCCGCCTCGGCCTGACCTTCGACGCCTACGGCCTCCGCAGCGTCCCCACGGGCACGGTCCCGGACCGGCTCTTCCGCATCGGCTCGCGCCTCCTTCGGAGAAACAACGTCTCCCGGAGCTTCGACGTCGCGGCCCTCGCGGGCTGGCGCGCGGTCGTCTTGCGCCACGGGCTGAAGCCGGCGCTCAAGCCGCGCTTCGACGAGGAGGTGCTCGAGCTCGTGCACCAGCCGCTCCAGCTCGACTCGAGCGCGCTCCGCAGCCTCGGCTGGTCGCCGCGGCACGCCTCCTTCGAGGCCGGCTGGCGCGAGGTGCTGCGCTGGTACCAGGCCGAGCGCTGGGTGCCCCGCTACGGCTGAGCGAGGGCCACGAGCCGGGCGAGCTCCGCGTCGCCGGTCTCGAGCTCCGCGCGGGCGCCCTCGACCCACTCCGCGAACTCGGCGACGGCTCGCGCCGCGTCCGGTAGCTCCGGCAGGTCGAGCTCTTCGAGGCGGTCGAGGATGGGGAGCGCCGGAAAGCGATCCTGCTCCCGGTGAACGTTCAGCGCCCAATGCACCCACTCGGCACCGCCGAGGAGACCCGCGAGACGGAGCGCGAAGCCCGTGATGAGCGTGACCTGCTCGTCCTCCAGGCGGTCGCCGGCGGCCAGGCGCTCGTCCACCTCCCGGGCCGCGCGACGCATGATGCGCTCGGCCTCGGACGCCCGGCCCTGGCTCAACGCCCGCTCGATGACCTCGCCGAGGAGCTGAAAGGTCCAGCTCCGCTTCGGCTCGACGAGGAGGCCGCTGATCGTGTCCTCCTCGCGCCGCGGCGCGCCGCAATGGGGACAGGTAGGCGCCTGCTCCGGGAAGGGCGTGCCGCAGGCGTGGCAGACGTGCATGAAGCCCGTCGTCTTCGCCGAACGCTTCCGGTCCTTCTGCGCGATGTTGAAGACCAGCTCCTGGGTGCCGATGCGCACCCGGTCACCGTCCGCGAGCGCGTGCGCGCCCTGGATGCGCTTGCCGTTCACGCGCACGCCGTTCCGCGACTCGAAGTCCTCGACCGTCGCCCCCTCGTCGCCGATCACGATGCGGGCGTGCCGGCGGCTCACGAGCGGGTCCTCGATGGTGATGTGGCAATCGGGGCTTCGCCCGATGGTCACCTCGGGACCGCGAAGGTCGAACTCCTGAAGCAGGAAGCGCAGCCGGTAGCGCGTCACACCCGCATCCTCACCGCCGGACCATACACCAGCGTCCAACCCCCGGCACGGCGCGCCTCAGTCGTCGCGCCGGTCGTTTCCGGTGATGCGATCGATGATGTCGGCGTGGTGCCCATCGCCGGCTTCCTGCGCGTCGTCCCGGGTCACGCTGTCGACGAGTGGATGCGATCCACCGCGGCCGCGCGGGCGGTTTCGCCGGAGCTGGGAGAGGCGCCCGAGCGTGTCCCGGGATTCGAAGACGAGGCAGTAGAAGCCGTAGAAGGTCGTGTTGTCGACGGCCCGGAGGCGCGTGCGCGGGTCCTGCCACTCGATCCACTCGCGCTCCTCGGCGGCCTCGTGGAGCTGCCCGCGCCTCACGAGGCCGGCCCCGAAGCGGCCCTCGAGCGCGTCCTTGAACGCCGAGAAATCGGCTCCCTGGAAGACACGCGCGTCGAAGGCCCGGTACCACTTCCAGAGCTCGTCGCGGATGAAGAAGTAGAAGTCGTCCGCGTTCTCCGTGCGCACGCGGATCATCGACTCACCGTGGTTGTGGGTGAACTCGTCGCGGAGAACGCCCGAGTCGTGGCCACTCGTCCGCCCGTTGAAGGCGTAGCGGCTCTCGCGCATGCGACGCACCTCCTGGCGCATCTGCCGGCGAAGCGCGTCTTCCTGAAGCGCGTCGCGCGCCTTGGCGATGCGGGGGCGGTAGGTGTCCCGGATCTTCGCCTCGAAGTGCTCGAGGAACTCGCTCGTGCTCCAGCCCCACTCCACGTCACCGAGGGCCGGGGCGATGGCGTCGCTCGTCGGCGCCTCCACGCGCGCCGGGCGCCCACGCCGCCGCTGGGCGTCCGCCGGCGGGGCGAGGCTGAGGGCGAGCAGGCAGGTGGCGCTCGCGAGCGCAGCGGCCGCGAGGACCCGCGTGCGTCGGGGTTGGGGCCGACGAGCGCTCGCACGCTTCGCCAGGCCTCTCCGCTGTGGCTCCTCGCTCATCGCACGTCTCCCACGACCCAGGATAGGCCGTCCCGGCCCGGGGTCACCATGCACTGACGTCACGAGGGCGTCGTCGATTTACCCTCCGCGGCCTCGAGGGCCTCGAGCTCCAGGAAAAGGAGCGTCCCGCCGGCCACGGCGGCGGGCATGAGGAAGAGGTTCAGGCAGGGCACGTAGAGGCAGAGCCAGGCGCCCGTGCCGAAGCCGAAGAGCGCCCCGAAGCGCTCGCGCACCAGGCGAAGGCGCGCCCCCGCCGGACGGTTTCGCCGGGCCAAGGGCCAGTCGATGTAGTCGATCGCCAGGTAGAGGGCCGTGAGCACGAAGGCCAGGGGCCCCACGACGGCGCCCACGGCCGGCACGAAGAGCCCGACGAGAAAGAGGGGCCCGATGACGCCCAGGTAGAGCAGGAGCTTGCCGGCCTCGATGAAGAGCGTGCGTCCGAGGTCCCGGAGGAGCGTCCGAAGGCGGAAGGGCGGCGCCTCGTTGCCGGCGTGGATGCGCTCGACGGCCTCACTGAGCGCGTCGCTGAAGGGGGAGGCGATCACGGAGCTCAGCGCGAAGAGCACCACCACGCCGAGGAGCATGAAGACCGCCCGCAGCACGAAGAGGAGCGCCGTGCGCGCGGCGTCTTCGGCGACGGCGAGCGCCCCCTCGGCCGAATCGGGGGCCGTCCAGAAGCCATCGACAATCGCCGCCGCGAGGTCACCGAGGCGCCCGAGGCCGAAGACGAGGCAGGCGACGGTGATGAGGATCGGGAAGATCCAGAGGCGCACGAGCGACGGGTGTTCGAGATACACGAAGCGCATGCCACGAAAGACGGCGCCGAAACCCCTGACCCAGCCCACGGACGGCGTGTGCGATGCGTTCACCACGGCGAGACTACGCTCCGCGGCGCAGGCGCATGTCAATTCGTACCGTTCGTTCAGAAAGAACAAAAGTCTGTAAAGAATGTATTTACGTTTTGTCTAGCCGTGCCGCATAGAGCGCGCCATGCCGAATGCGCTTCTGAGCGGCGTCGCCGCTTCCCATGCCGAGCTCGCGTCCCTGGCCGCCGTCGCTGCCCTCGCGATTCCCGGTGCCTTCGCCCTCGGGGCGCTGCTCGTTCCCCTCGGCGGCCGCCGCGACCTCTTCGCGCGGGCCGAACGCGCTGCGGCCGGCGCGCTGCTCCTCGCGGGCATGCAGATCCTCGCGACGGCGGCCTCCACGGGCGCGTCCCGGGAGGCCGCCGCCACGGTCCTCGGCCTCCCGCTCCAGCTCGACGCCGTGACGAGCGTGATGCTCGGGCTCATCGCCTTCCTAGCCCTCGTCATCACGCGCTACTCGCGCGCCTACGTCGGCAGCGAGGACGGCGGCCCGCGCTACGTGCGCTTCCTGCTCGCGACGCTCGCCGCGGTGACGACGCTCGTCGTCACGCGAAACCTCCTAGTGATGGTGCTCGCGTGGACGGCGGCGAGCCTCGCGCTCCACCAGCTCCTCACGTTCTTCCCCGGGCGCCCGCTCGCGCTCGTCGCGGCGCACAAGAAGTTCATCGTCAGCCGCCTGGCCGACCTCTGCCTCCTGAGCGCGGTCGTGCTCATCCAGACCTCCCTCGGGACTCTCGACCTCATGGAGCTCGCGGCCATCACGGGGCCGCTGCCGGAGCGCGTCGAGGCGGCGACCTTCCTCCTCGTCGTAGGGGCCTGCCTCCGCACGGCGCAGCTGCCCTTCCACGGCTGGCTCCTCCAGGTGATGGAGGCGCCCACGCCGGTCTCCGCGCTCCTCCACGCCGGCGTCGTGAACCTCGGCGGCTTCCTCATGATCCGCGTGGGGCCGCTCATGGAGGCCTCCCCCGTCGCCCAGGCGCTCCTCGTGGCCATCGCCATCGGCACGGTGGTCGTGGCGGCCCTCGCGATGACCACCCAGGTGAGCGTCAAGTCCCGCCTCGCGTGGTCCACCTGCGCGCAGATGGGCTTCATGATGCTGCAGTGCGGCCTCGGCGCGTACGGTCTCGCCCTCCTCCACCTCGTCGCCCACTCGCTCTACAAGGCGCACGCCTTCCTCTCCTCGGGGAGCACGGTCGAGCGCTGGACCGTCTCCGCCCTCGCGCCTTCCCGTTCCGGCGGCAGCCTCGCCCTCTGGGCCGGCGCCGCGGCGCTGGGCCTCGTGACGGTGGGTCTCGGAGCGGCGGCCACGGGCGTCGCGCCGACGGCGGTCCCCGCCCTCGTGCCCTTCCTGGCGGTGCTCGGCCTCGGCCTCGCGCCCATCGTCGTCCGCGGCGCCTCGGCCGGCGGCTCGGGGCTCCTGGGCGCCCTGGCCCTCGGCGCCACCGTCGCCGCGCTCTACGCGGGCCTGCACGGGGTGTTCGAAGTGCTCGTGCCGACCACGCCGGCCTCCCTCGAGCTGCTCGGCCCGCGCCTCGGCATGGCGCTGGTCGGCATCGTGACGCTCTTCGGGCTCCAGACGGCGCTCGTGGCACGCCCGACGGGTCCGCTCGCCCGCGCCCTGCGGCCTCGGCTCTACGCCGGCTTCCATCTCGACGAGCGCTTCACCGCGCTGACCTTCCGGCTCTGGCCGGCACCGGTCCCGCCGCGCCGCGCCGCCACGCTCGCCACCGCGGAGGCCAACTGATGCTCCCCCACGCCAGCCGACACGACGACACGCCGGCCTTCGACCTCGACGCGCTCGTCGACACCGCCACGCGGCGCATCGCGCCGACCTGGCCCCTCGACCGCTTCATCGCGGTGAACCCGCTCTGGGGCTTCGTCGAGAAGCCGCTCCCGGAGGTCGCCGGACGCCTCGAGGCGCTCGTCGGGAGCCGCATGCTGATGCCGCGGGCCTGGTACCGCAGCGCCTGGACCACGGGCCGGCTGCGCCCGACGCACCTCCGCGCCGCCATCGAGCGCTCGGGCTCGGAGCGCACCGTCGCCCGCCTCGAGACGCTCCTCGAGCACGACGCGCACACGCCCCGCCGCCGGCCGCTGATGACGGACGTGATGGACGCGACGCGGGACCTCGAGAAGTCCCTCGCCTGGGCCGACGTCGTTCCCGGCGCCATCAGCCGCGTCTGCGCCGCGCACTTCACGGCGGGCGGCGGGCCCGGGCTCTGGGAGGCCTGGCGCACGCAGGCCCCCGAGGACCAGAGCGCCGAGCTCCTCGTCGGGGGCGCGTCGCTCCGGCCGCACGCAGCGAGCCTCCCCACGTCCCGCGACGGGCTCCTCCGCCTCGCGGTGGCGGAGCTCGACGTCGAGCCGCCTCGCCTCGAGGACTACCTCACGGCGCTCCTCCTCGACGTGAACGGCTGGGCGTCCATGTGCGCCTACGAGCGCTTCCAGGCCGAGCTCGAAGGCGAGAGCGACGACCTCATCGTCGACCTCCTCGCCATCCGCCTCGCCTGGGAGCTCCTCCTCTTCCGCGCGGGTGGTCCGCGCCTCGCGTCGCGCTGGCAGCTCGCCATGGCCGGCTGGCCCACCTTCGACGATGCCGCGGAGGAGCGCCTCGACGACTGGCTGCTCCAGACCGCCATGGAGGTCGCCTACCAGTCCGAGATCGCGGAAGGCCTCACGCGCGGCGTCGCCGCGCCCCGACCCGAAGCGCCGCGCGCCCAGGCCGCCTTCTGCATCGACGTCCGGAGCGAGGTCTTCCGCCGCGCCCTCGAGGCCACCAGCGCCGACGTGGGGACGCTCGGCTTCGCCGGCTTCTTCGGGCTCCCGGCCGCCTACCACCCCATCGGCACCGACGCCTCGCGCCCGCAGCTGCCGGGGCTCCTCGCGCCGGCGGTGCGGGTCACGGACGAGGCCCTTCCCGAAGGCACGGACGCGCGCCGCGCCGCGCGCCTCGACCGGGGCGCCGTGGCGACGGCTTTCCAGAAGAGCGCCATCGGGGGCTTCCCCTTCGTCGAGGCCCTCGGCCTCGGCTTCGGCGCCAAGCTCCTCGCCAACGCCTTCGGCCTGGCCCGCCCCGTGCGGCACCCGGAGGCGGCGGGGCTCCGCCACGCCGAGCACCACGCGCGCCGGCCGCGGCTCACGGCGAAGGCCGACGGCAGCCCGCTCGGCACCGAGGAGCGCGTAGATCTCGCGGAGGGCATCCTCCGCGCCATGAGCCTCACGCGCGGCTTCGCGCGGATCGTCGCGCTCGTCGGCCACGGCAGCCAGACGGCGAACAACCCGCACGCGGCTGGCTACGATTGTGGGGCCTGCTGCGGTCAGGCGGGCGCGGTGAACGCCCGGGCCACGGCGGACCTGCTCGACGACCCGGCCGTGCGCGAGGGATTGCGCGCACGCGGCATCGACATCCCGGAGGCCACGCGCTTCCTCGGCGGGCTCCACGACACGACGACGGACGAGGTCACGCTCTTCGACACGGAGCGCCTCGG
>JBCDGX010000241.1:0-8091 GCA_038750805.1 Myxococcota bacterium | reverse complement strand
CGAACAGCGATCTGGCGCTCTAATGGAAGGCCGGCCTCGAGTTCGGCCTGCACGAGTACGGCGAAGGCGTCGGCCGCTTCGTGACATGGGGCTACCTCCCGCACGAGGACCGCTACCAGAAGCCGACCATCGACGACCGGGCCAAGTCCGTGATCATGCAGGCGGGTCTCTACGACTCGCACGCGGACAAGCACCTCCAGATGGACCAGAGCCGGGTGCGCGAGAACCTCTCCCACGGCTGGTACGCCGAGGGGAAGGACGACTACCACCCCTTTGAGCGCGAGACGAAGCCGCTGCCCATGAACGGGCATCACTTCGACGGCTCCTACTCCTGGGCCTCGGCCGTGAAGGACGTGGAGCTCGGCCGCTGCGAGGCGGGCCCGCTCAGCCGGCAGCTCGTCGCCGCCCACCAGGGCGCGAGCTTCCAGAACACGGACGGCTTCATCCTCAGCTGCCTCAAGGCCATGGGGAAGCCGAGCCTGCACCTCCGGCAGCTCGCCCGGCTCCACGAGCAGGTGAAGCTTTACCGCGAGGCGGAGCGCTGCCTGCGCGAGCTCAAGCTCGACGAGCCCTTCTACATCAAGCCGAAGGCCCGCGACGGTCAGGGCTGGGGCGCTACCGAGGCGGCCCGCGGCGCCCTCGCCCACTGGATCGACATCCAGGACGGCAAGATCGCCAACTACCAGATGATCGCGCCCACGACGTGGAACGTCGGCCCGCGCGACGGCGACGAGGCCCGCGGTCCCATCGAGGAGGCGCTCGTCGGCACCCCCATCGCGGACAAGCACGATCCCGTCGAGGTCGGGCACGTGGCGCGGAGCTTCGACTCCTGCCTCGTGTGCACGGTCCACGCGCACGACGCGAAGACCGGCGAAGAGCTCGCCCGCTTCCGCACGGCCTGAGGAAGGAGCTCCCCCTCGTGCTCACCATCATCGGCTGCGGGAACCCCGCCCGTTCGGACGACGGCGTCGGCGTCATGCTGGCGAAGCGTCTGAGCGAGCGGCTCCGGCGGCATCCCGTCCCCGGCGTGCAGGTCTTCGACTGCGGCACGGCGGGCATGGAGGTGATGTTCGCGGCGCGGGGGAGCGACGCCCTCATCGTCATCGATGCGTCGCGTAGCGGCTCCGAGCCGGGCGCCCTCTTCGAGGTGCCCGGCGAGGAGCTGCGCCGCGATCGCGAGGCGCGCGACGCGAGCCTCACGCTGCACGATTTCCGCTGGGACGATGCGCTCACCGCCGGAGCCAAGATCTTCGGCGATGCGTTCCCGAGCGACGTGAAGGTCTTCCTGATCGAGGCCGCGAGCCTCGACTTCGGCCTCGAGATCAGCGCCCCCGTCGAGGCCGCCGCCGAGGTCCTCTTCGGCCGCCTCCTCGACCTCATCGCGACCTATGCGAGCGCCCGCCACGCCAAGCGCGCGCCGCGCGCGCTCCGGTTCCGCCAGGGCCGCCTCTACGTGAGCGCCGCCGACCACGGGGAGCTCCTCGACGGTCGCCGCGGCGTCGTGCCCTTCGAGGAAGAGGGCCGGCTCTGTCTGCTGCCGGTCGACGAGCTCGCCGGAGGGCTCCTGCTCAAGGAGCGCAACCCGGCCGGCGACGTGGTCGTCGACCTGGGTGAGGTGCTCCGCGCCCACGGCTGGGACGATTGGGGCGAGCACGAGGTGCCCGCCGAGTGGAGCTCGAAGCTCGGGGCGCTCTCGCTGCGCATGCCGAGCCCCCGCGACACCCAGGCCGCCGAGCGCGCTTGAGGGTCGGCCCGCGACCGGGTCGGCCCCTTTCTTTGCCCAGATACCTAGATTTTTTCTCCCGATAAAGGCGACAAAACCGATGGAAACCCCCGTCAACTCCGACGAACGGCCGATCAGCGCCCACGTCCTCGCGGCCGTCGAGCGCGTGAACGCGATGGATGTGGACCCGCTTCGCAAGGCGGAGGCGTTCGTCGACCTCGCCATCGATCTGCAGAAGCAGCCCCGTCACCCGCAGGAGCTGGTCGACGCGCTGCACCTCTACGAGCTGGCCGAAGAGGCGAGCGCCGCCGCCGGCGACGAGCTGGCGCGGGCCCGGGCGATCGCCGGCAAGGGCTCGGCGCTTCGGCGCATGCCGGGGGGAGGCGCCGCAGCGCTCGACCTGGCGCAGACCGCCTTCCGGGATGCGCTCCCGGTGCTTCGGGAGCACGGCGCGGACGAGGAGGTCGCGGAGGTCGAGATGAGCCTCGGCCTCGTCCTTCACGCGCTGGCCAACGCCGGCCGCGCGCCGATCAACCACTCGGTGCAGGCCTACCATCGGGCGCTCCGCACCTTCACGCGGGAGGCCTACCCGCGCGAGTTCGCCATCCTCCACAACAACCTGGCGACGGCCTACCTCGGCATGCGCATGGACCCGGAGAAGGGCGCGATGCGCGAGGCCCTCGCCGTGCAGTCCTTCCGGGAGGCCCTCCGCGTCGTCACCCTCGAGGAGGACCCCGTCGAGTTCGCGATGCTCCAGAACAACCTGGGCAACGCGCTCCAGGCGATGCGCTCCTCGCACCCGCTGGAGAACCTCGCCCGCGCCGTGGAGGCCTACGACGAGGCGCTCAAGGTGCGGACCGCGCACGACATGCCCGTCGAGCACGCGAACACGCTGGTCAACAAGGCCAACGCCCTGATGAACCTCCCGGACGGCTTCATGACCGGGGAGCTCGTCGACGGCCCCAACGTGGCCAACCTCGACGCGGCCTGCGGGCTCCTCCGCGAGGCCCGCTCCATCTTCCACGAGCACGGCTACGGGGACCGCGCACAGCTCGTGGCCCAGCTCCTCGGCGAGCTCGAGCGCGACCTGCTTCAGGGCGGGGGCGCACCGAGCGAAGCCCGCTCCGCCGAGGACTTCGACGTGGCCGCGGAGGCCGAGGAATGACCGCAGGGGCCCAGACGCCCAGCGCCGCCCCCGAGGAGCGCGGGTTCCTCGACCTCGCCAAGGATCTCGAGGGGCTCGAGGCCATCGTCGCCGGCTGGGAGCCCGAGGCCCAGGGCACGGCGGAAGCCATGAAGCGCACCGTCGAGGAGATCCTCGTCGGTGCGCTGAAGCGGCTGATCCGCCGGGTGAAAGACGCGCCCGGCGGCATGGACGCGCTCCGCGCGAGCCTCGAAGACGATTGGGTGCTCGCCGTGCTTCAGGTGCACGGCATCCTCAAGCCGCCCGCCCCGAGCCGCGAAGACGTGGTGCGCAAGGCCCTCGAGGGCGTGCGTCCGATGCTCGAGAGCCACGGCGGCGACGTCGAGCTGATCGCCGTCCGGGACGACGAGGTCGAGGTGAAGCTCCTCGGCAGCTGTGACGGCTGCTCGCAGTCGAGCGTGACCGTGAAGCTCGGCATCGAAACCGCCGTACGGGACGCGCTCCCGGAGATCGAGCGCGTCGTCGTGCGGGAGGGGCTGGCGTCAAACGGACGTTCGAACGGATCAAACGGACATTCTGTCGGACCGGGCTCCAACGTACATTCGTTCGAATCAAACGGACGTTCGAACGGTCTCATCGGCGTCGGCGCCCTGACCAAGAAGATCGAGTCCCCCTTCGCCGGCCGCTGGGAAGACGCGGGCCCAGCCCGCGCCGTGCCCACCGGCGACGTCCTCGCCGTGGACCTCGAGAGCGTGAGCGTGCTTCTCACACGGCTCCCGGGCGGCGAGCTCCGCGCGTACCCGAACGCCTGCACGCACCTCGGCATGCCCCTCGACACGGGGACCGTGGAGGCGGGGGCCGAGGGTCCCGAGCTGGTCTGCCGCTACCACGGCTTCCGCTACAAGCTCGCCGATGGCGAGTGCCTCACGGCCCCGGAGGTCGCCCTCCCCCGTTACCCCGTGCGCGTCGAGGGCGACCGCGTCCGCGTCCGCGTCATCCATGGAGGTGCCGCATGACGGCCCAAGGAACCACTCCGGGCCCGCGCTCGACCGCCGGGCCGGCTCCCGCGAAGGCCCCGACGCCCTCGATCCGCGTCTCCCTCCGGGCTCCGCTCACGCCAACCGGCCCCGCGCACACGTCCCGACCGCCCGAGGGGCCGCCAGGACGCCCGCTCCTCGATCCGCGCGGCGCGGCCGTCGTCCTCGGCGGCGCCGACCCGCTCCTCGACCTCCCCTTCGCGCCCCCGGTGCCCGCGGCGCCCCTCCCCGGTCCCGGCGGCGCGCCGGCCGAGCCGCCCATGCGCGTGGCGCTCGTCGAACCGACGCCCTCGTCGCTCTTCGGCCCCCGCGGCGCCTACCTCTTCGCGGACGAGGGCCCGCTCCTCGTCGCGGACACGGGGCACCACCGAGTGCTCGGTTGGCACCGCCGCCCGACCAAGGACGGTCAGGCCGCGGACTTCCTGCTCGGGCAGCCTGACTACGTCACCGAGGCGCGGAACGCGGGCGGGACCCCGAGCGCGCTCACCATGAACGTGCCCACGGGGATCGGTCCCTTCGGGGAGCGCGGCCTCTTCGTGTGCGACGCCTGGAACTCCCGGGTGCTCGTCTGGCGTGAGCGCCCGAGGGAGAGCGGCGTGCCGGCGGACTTCGTCCTCGGCCAGGCCGATTTCACGGGCGAGCTGCCGAACCGCGGTGGCATCGCCGACGCCTGCGGCCCCGAGACCATGCACTGGCCCTTCCAGGCCCTGCAGGTGGGCGAGCGCTTCGTCGTCGCCGACACGGGCAACCGGCGCCTTCTCGTGTGGGACACGCTCCCCACCGAGACGGGCCAGCCGGCGGACCGGGTCATCGGTCAGCCGACGGCCCACGCCCGCCACGACAACGGCGGGGACGGCGCCGACGCGTGCTCCTTCCGCTGGCCGCACGACCTTGCGGTGATCGAGGGGCCGAAGGGCCCGAACCTCGTCGTCACCGACGCCGGCAACAACCGTGTGCTCATCTGGGACGGCTTCCCGGCGGAGGCGAAGACGCCGGCGAGCCTCATCCTCGGTCAGAGCGACTCCCGCGGCGTCGATCACAACCAGGGGAGCTACTGGCCGACGGCCTCGGCCCTGAACATGCCCTACGCGGTGGCGACGCTCGGCGACTGGATCGTCGCGGCGGACACCGCCAGCTCGCGCCTCGTTGGCTGGAACGCGCCCGCCACCACCGGCGTCGCCGCCGAAGCGCTGAGCGCGCAGGACCACTTCCGGGCGAAGGGTGACAACCGCTGGGGCGTCACGACCCGCGACTCGCTCTGCTGGCCCTACGGACTTCAGCTTCGCCCGGACGTCGCGGTGGTCGTCGACACCGGAAACCACCGCGTCCTCCTCTGGGACCTCGCCGAGGGCATCGCCCCGGGGACGGGAGCGCGCTGAAGGTGGGCGAGCGGCTTCGCTTCTCGGGGACGGTGCAGGGCGTCGGCTTCCGGCCGACGGCGGCCCGCGTCGCGCGCCGTCTCGGGCTTCGGGGTCGCGTCCACAACGATGGCGAGGGCGTGACCGTGACCCTCGCCGAGGGGGGCGATGGCTTCCTCGAGGCGCTCATGGCCGAGCTGCCTCCCCTCGCCGACGTCCGCGCGGTGCGCCGCGCGCCGGTCCCCGCGGACGCCCTCGGCGACGTCGAAGGCTTCGTCATCGACGCGAGCGCGGGCGGTTCGCCCCGTGCCGCCGTCGCGCCGGACGCCGGCATGTGCCCGCAATGCCGCGCCGAGGTCCGCGACCCCTTCGCGCGCCGCTACCGCTACCCCTTCGCCAGCTGCACCCACTGCGGGCCGCGCTTCAGCGTCGTCACGGCCATCCCCTACGACCGCGAGAACACGACGCTGGCTGAGTTCCCGCTCTGCGAGGCGTGCCACGGGGAGTTCGAGGACGAGAGCGCGCGCCACTTCCACGCGCAGACGACGGCCTGCCACGTCTGCGGGCCCACGGCGCGTCTCGAGCGCGGCGACGGTCGCCCCTTCCCCCCTTCGAGCTACTCGATGATGGACGAGGTGGACGCCGTCTGCTCGCTGCTCATGAAGGGCGAGATCGTCGCCATCAAGGGCATCGGCGGGTACCACCTCTGCTGCGACGCGACGAACGACGACGCCGTGGCGCGGCTCCGCGAGCGGAAGCGCCGACCCCACAAGCCCTTCGCCCTGATGGCGCGGGACCTCGACGTCATCCGCGAGCACGCCCGCGTCGACGCCGCCGCCGAGGCCGCGCTCACGAGCATCGCGGCGCCCATCGTGCTCTGTCCCCGCGAGCCCGAGACCGACGCGACGCGGGTGGTCGCGGAAGCCGTGGCGCCCGGCCAGCGGACCCTCGGCTTCATGCTCCCGACGGCGCCGCTCCACGAGCTGATGCTCATCCGGATGGACCGACCGATCGTGTGTACGAGCGGCAACGTGAGCGAGGAGCCGCAGGTCACCGACGACGACGACGCGCGCGAGCGCCTCGGGGGTCGCGGCGGACGCTTCCCGGCCATCGCCGACTGGCTCCTGACGCACAACCGGCCCATCGCGAACCGCGTCGACGACTCGGTGGTGCGCGTCATCGGCGGCGAAACGCGCATCCTCCGGCGCGCGCGGGGCTACGCGCCGCGCGCCCTCCCCCTGCCGCCAGGCCTCGAGGGCGCGCCGCCGATCCTCGCGTTGGGCGCGGAGCTCAAGGCGAGCGTCGCCCTCGGCGGCGCCGAGGAGGTCGTCCTCAGCCAGCACCTCGGGGACCTGGCCGATCTCCGGGCCTTCGCCGCATGGCAGGACGCCCTCGATCTCTTGACGCGGCTCTGGGAGCACACGCCCCGCGTGCTCGCCGTCGACCTCCACCCGGGATACCGCGCGTCGGAGGTCGGCCGGGGCCTCGCGCAGGCGCGCCAGCTTCCGCTCGTGGGCGTGCAGCATCACCACGCGCACCTCGCGGCGGTCCTGGCCGAGCACGACGTCCCGGCGAGCACCGAGCCCTGCCTCGGCATCGCGCTCGACGGCCTCGGCATGGGCGACGACGGCCTCCTTTGGGGCGGCGAGCTGATGGCCTTCGGCTATGCGCGCTACGAGCGCCTCGCGACGTTCCGACCCGTCGCGATGCTCGGCGGGGACAAGGCCTCGCGCGAGCCCTGGCGGAACCTCTACGCCCATCTCCGCGCCCACTTCTCGCTCGGGGAGCTGCGGCGGGACTACGGCGATCTCCCGCTGCTCGACGCGCTCGCGGCGCGCCCGACGAAGCTCCTCGACGGGATGCTGGCGAGCGGGACCAACGCGCCGCTCGCGAGCAGCTGCGGGCGGCTCTTCGACGCCGTCGCTGCGGCCCTCGGCCTCTTCCCGGACGGCATCTCCTACGAGGCCCAGGCGGCGATGGCGCTCGAGAACGAGGTAACGCCGGCAGCCCTCGCACAGGCGCGGGCCGAGGCCGACCGCGGCGACGTCTACCCCGTCGCCATGCCCACCCTGCCGGAGGGCGGGCCGGCCGAGGGTCTCCCCTACCTCGAGTGGCGCGGCGTCTGGGGCGCCATCCTCGGCGACCTGGCCGCGGACACGCCGCGACCGCTCATCGCCGCGCGCTTCCACGTCGCGCTGGCGGAAGCGCTCCGCGCGGCGGCCGAACGCCTGCACCGCGGGCGCGAGAGCCGCGAAGAGCCCCTCGCTCGCACCGTCGCCCTCAGCGGCGGCTGCTTTCAGAACGCGACGCTCCTCGAGGAGACGGAGCGACGACTTTCGGCGGACGGCTGGCGTGTGCTCAGCCCCCGCCTGGTGCCGCCGAACGACGGCGGCATCGCCTACGGACAGGCCGTCGTGGCGGCCGCGCGGCTGGGGGCAGGCGCGGCGCCGCGAGGAATGGAGCAGTAGTCATGTGCCTTGGAGTGCCCGGAAGGGTCGTGGAAATCGCCGACGCCGAGAAGCGGCTCGGCCTCGTCGAGATCGCCGGAGTCCGTCGACTGACGAACCTCGCCTGCGTCATCGACGAGGCGCACCCGCTCGAGAGCTGCGTCGGGGACTGGGTCCTCGTGCACGTCGGCTTCGCGATGAGCCGCATCGACGAGGAGGAAGCGAAGCGAACGCTCGCGATCCTCGAGGAGATGGGCGAGGTGATGGAGCTTCAGGACCAGCTCGCCGCGGGCGACGCCGCCCGGCGGGGCGCCGGTCCGGCCGGTGGCGGCCTCGCGCCCATGCAGGGCATGCCGCGCGCGCCGGCGCCCTCCGACGGGGG
>JBCDGX010000240.1:0-8095 GCA_038750805.1 Myxococcota bacterium | reverse complement strand
TCCTGGTCGAGACGCTCCGGCGGGCGCTCAGCTAATCGGGCGGCGTCGCGTCGATGAGCCCGTCGGCATAGGCGCTCTCGACGAAGCGGCGCGCGTCCTCGCGGCGCCGCTCTCCGCCGGAGTCGCCGGGCAGCGCATGGAGGAGCTCGCTCAAAGTGCATCCCTCGAGGCGCGCCCAGAGCTCGGCGGCGGGCTCGTTCAGCACGCGCGCGACGAAATCCCGCGTCGAGACGAGGACCAGCTCCCCCGCGACGCGTCGCGCGACCACCCGGGGCGAGCGGCGAAGGCGGGCGCCCGGCGGGCGCACGCTCATCTGCGCACCGCCGCCTCGTAGACCGCGAGCGTGCGCTCGGCGACGGCATCCCAGGTCATCGCTTTCGTCGCCGCGCGGGCCGCAGCGCCCACGCGCGCGCGGAGCCGCGCGTCCTCGGTGAGGGGCGCGAGGAGCGTGGCGAGCGCCGAGGCATCCGACCAGCGCTCGAGCACGAAGCCGTTCGTCCCGTGCTCCAGCAACTCGGAGGCGCCGGCCTGTCGGCTCACGATGACCGGGAGTCCCGCGGCCATGGCCTCGGTCACGACGAGCGCGAAGGTGTCGTAGGGCGAGGGCAGCACGAAGAGATCGGACGCGGCGTACACGTCCTCCAGGCGGTCCGTCGGCGGCAGGAAGCGCACCCGCTCGCCGAGGCCGTGTCCCTCCACCAGCTCGCGCGCCCGCCCCGTGTCGCTCCGCGTCACGGCGTCGAGGTGAAGCCCCGGCACCGACGTGAGGGCCTCGAGGAGCACGTGGAAGCCCTTGCGCAGGTCGCCCACGAAGAGCGCCCGGACGGGATCCCCGCGGCGTTCTTCGCCGGGCCGGAAGCGCTCGCGATCGACGCCGTGGTGCACCACGTGCAGCCGCTCGGCGGGGATACCGTGCGCCCGCCGCAGGTCGCGGCCGAGGGCGTCGCTCACGGCGATGTAGTGGCGTCGCCGGTCACCGTAGAGGCGCCCCTCGATGGGGTGGAACACGGCTGCGAAGAGGCGCTGCTTGGGCGTGTGCGCGTAGCCCGAGCGACGCTGCGCGGCGAACCAGCTCCGGAGGTGGATGTGCGCCGTGACGACGTTGGCCTGCGCCACCGTATGGCCCTGGCCGTGGCGCACGTCGAAGCCGAGGCCGCGCGCGGCGAGGGCCGCGAGCCGAGCGCTCGCCGCGGCGTGGAAGCTCAGGATGCCGCCGAAGGCCGAGGCCCGATGCGCCGGGACGGAGTGGAGCGTGATGCCCTCGGGGGCGCGCGCGGGGAGGCGGTTCGCGAAGACGTGCACGTCGTGCGCGTGGCGAAGGCGCAGCGCCAGCTCCCGCACGTAGTTGGCGTCGCCGTGGCCGGGAACGAAGTCGTGGACGAAATAGGCGATGCGCATGGCGCTCGCCGAAACGTATCCGCCGGATCCACGCTGTGCTAAGCGACGGCCATGTGCGGCATCGGGGGTTCGGTCGGCCTCGACGACGAGAGCACGCGGGCCCTCGCCGACCTTTTCGCGCTCGCGCTCGCACACCGAGGTCCGGACGGCTCGGGCACGGCGTTTCCCGAAGGCCTCGACGTCCCCGTCGGCCTGGCCCACACGCGCCTCGCGGTCATCGACCCGACGGGCGGCGGCGCACAGCCCATGCGGCGCGAGGGCGCGGGAGGCGCGGCGCTCTGGGTCTCCTACAACGGCGAGCTCTACAACTACCGCGAGCTCCGCGACGAGCTGCGAGCGGCGGGCGAGACCTTCGCGACGGAGTCCGATACGGAGGTGCTCCTCGCGGCCTACGCCGTATGGGGCGAGGGCTTCGTCGAGCGGCTCCGGGGCATGTTCGCGTTCGCGCTCGTGGACGAGGCGCGTGGCAAGGCGCTCCTCGCGCGCGACCGCCTCGGCATCAAGCCGCTCTACGTCGCGCGCGCCGGAGAGGCGCTCCTCTTCGCCTCCGAGGTCCGGGCTCTCGGGAAGGCCCTCCGGAGCGTCGGGCGGCCCCCCTCGCTGAACCCCGCGGCCCTGGGGAGCTTCTTGGCCCAGGGCGCCGTGCTCGGGACCGCGACGCACCTCGCCGAGGTGGAGGCGCTCGCGCCGGGCTCGCTCATGGTGCTCGACCGCTCGGGGCGGGTGACGGGCACGCGGCGCTACTGGGCGCTCGAGGAGCTTCCCGTCGGCACGCGGCCCGCGGACGGCGCGTACCGCTCCGAGCTCGCCGAGACGCTGCGGGCGGCGGTGCGAGGCCACCTCGTCTCGGACGTTCCGCTCGGGCTTTTCCTCTCGAGCGGCATCGACTCGACGGCCCTCGCCACGCTGGCGACGGATGACGGCGAGGCCGACGTGCGGACGCTGGGCATCGGCTTCGACGTGGGGCGCTTCGACGAGAGCGAAGGGGCCGCGGCCATCGCCGCCGCGCTCGGGACGACGCACCGGACCGAGACCCTGGCCGCTGCAGACGTGCTGGCCGGCGTCGAGGCGGTCTTCGACGCCATGGACCAGCCGACCGTCGATGGCTTCAACACCTTCTTCGTCTCGCGGGCGGCGCGCCGCTCGGGGCTGACGGTGGCGCTCTCCGGCGTCGGCGGCGACGAGCTCTTCGGCGGCTACGCGAGCTTCAGGGACGTCCCGAAAGCGCTCGCGCTGCGGCGTGCCCTCGGGCCCGCCGCGGGCCTCCTCGGGCGCCTGCCGCTCGGAGCCTTGAGCGCGCGCTCGCGCGCCCTCGCCAAGGGCCTCGCACTCCTCCGCCGGCCCCCGTCGATGGCGGAGGCCTATCTGCTGCGGCGGGAGCTCTCGCTTCCCGACGAGCGCCTGCTCCTCTGGCCGGCGGGCAGCGCGAGCCCGAGCGGGGTGCCCGGGGCGATCGTCGCGGCCGCGGAGCGTCGGGCCGGGCGGGCAGCCGACGCCGAGGGCGCGGTCTCCCTGCTCGAGCTCTCGCTCTACATGCGGGACATGCTGCTCCGGGACGCCGACGTGTTCAGCATGGCCAACCAGCTCGAGCTGCGCGTGCCGCTCGTCGACCACGAGGTGGTCGAGCTCGCGCTCGCGGCCGAGGGCGCGGCGAAGCGGGGCGGCGACCCGCCGAAGCCGCTCCTCGTCGAGGCCGCCGGCGGTCGCTTTCCGCGGGCGATCCTCGCGCGGAAGAAGCGCGGGTTCACCTTCCCCTGGGAGAGCTGGTTTCGCGGTCCGCTCGCGCCGGCGCTGCGGGAGCGGCTCGGCCAGCGGGAGACCTGGAAGGACCTCGGCATCGCGCCGGCCGCGCCGCTCGGGCTCGTCGAGCGCTTCCAGGACGGCGATCGGCGCGTGCCGGCGCTCCTCCTGCTCGCGCTCTGGGTGCTCGCCGAGCTCCGCGCCCGGGGAGGCCTCGGGTGAGGGTGACCTTCGTGAGCCCCTCGGGGGGGCTCGGCGGCGCGGAGCGGAGCCTCCTTGGCTGCGTGCTCTCGCTCCGGCGCGCGGAGCCGAGCTGGAGCCTGCGCGTGCTGAGCTTCTCGGAGGGCGCGCTCGTCGAGCGCTTCGCGGAGGCCGGGGTCCACGTCGAGGTGCTCCCGCTGCCCGAGGTGGTGGGCCAAATCGGGGAGGCCGGGGCGCGCCAGGCCCTTCGGCCCCGGGCCCTCGCGGCAAGCGCGCGCTTCGCGGCCCGGCTCCGGCGCACGCTCGCCGCACACCGGCCGGACGTCGTGCACACGAACGGCGTGAAGGCGCACCTCCTCGCGCCCGCGGTCGCGCCGCTTCGGCGCCGCGTCGTGTGGCACGTGCGGGATTTCGTGGGCGAGCGGCGGGTCGCGCGGACGGGGCTCGGGGCGCTCCGGCGGTCGGCGGCGGGGGCCATCGCCAACTCCCACGCCGTGGCGCGGGATCTCTCGGCGGTGGCGCCAGGCCTTCCGACGCGCACCGTCCACAACGCCATCGACCTGCATCGCTTCCGGCCGGGGCCACCGGATCCCGCCCTCGTTCCGCCGGGCGCGGAAGGCGCCGTCCGCGTGGGGCTCGTCTCGACCTTCGCGCGCTGGAAGGGGCACGCGCTCTTTCTGGACGCCGCGGCCCGGCTGAAGGAGCGCTTTGGGCCGGAGGCTCTTCGCTTCGTGATCGTCGGGGGGCCGATTTACGCGACGGCGGGATCGCAGTGGTCGCGCGAGGAGCTCGCGGCCGAGGTGCGGGCCCGGGGCCTCGAGGCCTACGTGCATTTCGCCGGCTTCGTCGACGCGCCGGAGCGTGCCTATCGGAGCCTCGACGTCGTGGTGCACGCGAGCACGCGCCCGGAGCCCTTCGGCCGGGTCATCGTGGAGGCCATGGCCTGCGCGCGACCGGTCGTGGTCTCCGCGGAGGGCGGGGCGAGCGAGCTCTTCGAGCATGGCGTGCAGGCGCTCGGCTTCACGCCGCGCGATCCGCGGTCCCTGGCCGACGCCATCGCCTCCCTCGCGGAGGACCCGGAGCGGCGGCAGGCGCTCGCCGAGGCCGGACGGCGGCACGCGCACGCGCGCTTCGGGGACGCGCGCCTCGGGCCCGAGCTCGTAGATGCCTACGCCGCCTTTGGGCTCGCGGCGCCCCCCGCGGCCCTCCGAGGTGCTACACCGCGCGCATGAGCGCGACGGAGCCGCGGAACCTCCTGGTTCAGATCCACGTTCCGAAAACCGGGGGCATGACCCTCCAGGGCACGCTGCACCGCGTCTACGGCGACGCACGCTTCTACTTCGTACAGAACCCGCAGGCGATGAGCGACGAGCTCGAGCGCTTCGCCACGCGTCTCGCGGCCACGCCGTCGCTTCGCATGGTGTCGGGGCACATCGCGCACGGCATCGCCGAGGCCTACGGCGCCTCGGGGCGCTACTTCACGGCGCTTCGCGACCCCGTCGACCGCGTGCTGTCCCACTACCGGCATCACAAGCGGAAGGGGTGGAACCTGACCCTGCGGGAGTTTTTGGAGACCCAGGGGTGGGGGTCCTGGAACGTCCAGGCACGCATGCTCTCGGGGTTCGAGCTCGACGATCAGCGGAAGGGGCTCTGGACGGGCCTTCCGGGCACCATGCAACCCGCGGACGCATACGCCGAGCGCTGGTCCGAGGATCTCACGCAGCGGGCGCTCGACAATCTCGATGCGTGCGCCGTCGTCGGGCTCACGCACCGCTTCGATGAGTACGTGACCCTGCTGGCGACGACGCTGGGGTGGCCCTTACGCCACCGCTGGTACGTGACCACCAACGTCGCTCCCACGCGGCGCACCGAGCGCCTCGACGGGAGCGACCTCCGGGCCATCTGGGCGCGCACGGAGCACGACCACGTGCTCTGGCGGGTGGCGCGGGACCGCTTCGCGCAGGACTGGGCGGCCGCCGGGCGCGCCGGGACCGCGTCCCGGGCCCTCACCCGCGCCGCTTCGCGTGTCGCCGGGAGCACCCGGCGCCGAAAGCGCTGAGCGTCAGGGGGAGGGGTTGCTGACCTGCGCGCGCGGGTCGCCGACGGGGCTCACGAAGACCTGCGTGAAGCTCTCGTTCACCGAGCCCCAGCCGCTGCCCGAGTACTGGTAGGCCGCGAAGCAGACGTCGTTCTCGTCGGGGCATGCCAGGCCCTGCCGGGAGTTCCTCGAGCCGCTCTCGGCGACGCGGAAGACGTCGGACTCGGTGAGCTGAATCGCCGCCGGGGTGAAGCAGCGCTGAAGCTCCGCCTCGGCCGCATCCGGGTCACAGACGTGGTAGCGGAACGCGTTGCTGCTGGTCGACGGGATCAGGTTCGAGTGGCTCGACCAGAAGGCCACGAAGCGGCCGTTCTCGCTGAGCTCGGGGATCATGTCGTCCGTGCCGTTGCCGGACCCCGCGACGCCCGCGTCGGTCTGGCTCACGCGGATGAGCGAGGCGTCGTCGGTCTCCCCGATGCCGCGGCGGTACATCTGCCGCTCGCTGCTCACGCCCACGATGCCGCTCGCCGTCGCCGAGAAGGCGAAGGTGGTGCCGTCCGGGGAGATGGCGGGCCAATCGATGCCCGTGGGCGCGCCGATCTGCGCGCCGCCGCTCGTGCGGCTCACGCGGTAGACGTTCGCCGTGACCGTGCTGTCGACGTACACGTAGATGTCGTCGTCCGAGTTGCTGTCGGTGGTGTCGAGGGCCTGGTGGCTTCGGAAGACGACGGTGGAACCGTCGCGGCTCACGTCGAGGCGGCTGCCGGCCGTCTCCGGACGGCTCGCGCAGCTCGAGATGAAGCCGAGCCGGTCGTTGATGGTCGTACCGTCGATGGCGCTCACGTGGCGCGTGACGTCCGTGCCGAGGTCCCGGAGGTACGCCTCCCGGCAGCCGTTGCCGAAGGAGCCGGTGACCATGTTGCGGGCATCGGTCTCGAAAACCACGACGCTTCCGTCGCCGCTGATGCGCGGCCCGAGGGAGCTGCCGTTCGGGAAGCCACCGGTCCGGTTCCGGCTGACCAGCGAGGTCGTCTGGGCCGTCACGTCCCGGACGTAGATGAACGTTCGGTTGGCGCGCGGCGTGCCGAAGCTCGTGTCCAGCGTGCAGCCGTTGTTCGTGAAGGTGACGAGGTTGCCGTCGTCCGAGATGGAGGGGTCGACGGCGTTGCAGCCGGCGACGGCTGCCGTGCCGCCCGTGGCGGCGGTGATGACCGTGTTGCTCCCGGACGTGAAGTCGTGGCGCACGATGTGGCGGCCGGCCACGCCGCCGGTGAGCGTCGTGTCGTCCGTCGAGAAGACGACGAACTGACCGTTTGGCGTGATGTCGATGCCGTCGTTACCAGCCGCGCCCGTCGTCACCGCCGTGTAGTTCGCGCTCGGATCATCGTTGGTGGTCACGTTGGCGCGGCGCGTCGCGCTCGCACGGAGACCGAACACGGAAACGCGGAAGCGGAACGTGAAGGTGGAGCCGGCCGGCGTGGATCCCTCGAAGGCCAGCCAGATGTCCGTGTTGCCGCGGTTATCGGGCGAGCTCCGACCGATGGTCCCGACGCGCCACAGCGCGTTGGCCTCGGCAGGGGCGCTGAGGCCGAAGTCGGCGGTGCCCGTGTAGGGTCCCGAGGGGATGCTCACGGAGGTCGTCGCGCCGGTGGGGGCGAGGTCGATGAGCTCCATGTAGACGCGCTCGACCTGGTCCGAGAAGAGGTTCCGGACGCGGATGTTCTGGCAGACGCCCGTCGTCGGGACCGCGCCGCAATCGGTCACGTCGCCGGCCGCCCAGAGGGCGCGCCCCGGCACGCTCGCGCCGTTGGTGATCGAACGGCCGCCGAAGGGCATGTTCGAGAAGGCGATGTAGTCCGAGCCGACGCAGGTCGCGCAGGCGAAGGAGTCCAGCCCGCTCAGGTCCGAACGGGCGACACCGACGTCACCGCTCGGAGCGAGGGGGGACTCGGCCGTCGGGGACTCGAAGGGAAGGAGGGGCGTCAGCTCCTCGCCATCCGGCGACAGGTGGCGGTAGTGGAACCGCTCACCGTCGAAGACACCTTCGATGGTCCCGAGAAACTCAGGAGTTTCGGGGTCATAGGCCGGCCCTTCGACCACCGAGTCCAGGCTCGCGGGGTCGCCACAAGCCGCCATGAGCACGAGGGCGGCGCCCCCCAGCAGGGCACCGAGGGTCGGGCGTCGCTTAGCCGCGTAAGTCATCCAGTCCTCCCAGCGCTGGCACGTCACGTACCGTTGGTTTCTACCTAGCAGAGTTTCATTCACTTGGCGGGGCGGTGCCGTGTGCGAAGCGGGGGGTCCGGGGCGAGCACCGCGAGCCGGCGGCGGCCTCGAGCCCCGGTCCAGCGCGCGCGACGTGCGGGGGCTCCCGCGACCCCCGCATCGGTCCAGTGGGGCCTTCCGTGGGAACGGTGGCATCCATTGCATCTGAACCCTCGCCACGCACTCGCTTCCGCCTGTGTCGCGAGCTCCGCTCCGAGCGCGCTGCGCCGCTCGCGCCAGGCCTCGAGGAGCGATGCCGGGAGGCCGCCCGAGGCGTCCCCCACGACGAAGCTGCCGTCCTCGCCGGGGAGGTCCGAATGGAGGCAGCAGAGCGAGAGCCGCCCGTGCTGGTCGACGTGCAGCGTGTCCCCGCGGGCCGGGCCGCAGGGCGCCGCGTCCGGGGCGACGGGCCACCCCTCGGCCGCGACCACGGCGATGGGCAGGCGCGCGGCCAGC
>JBCDGX010000239.1:0-8099 GCA_038750805.1 Myxococcota bacterium | reverse complement strand
GACATGCCGGCCTCGGACGCCTGGAGGGCGTTGAGCGCCTGCCGGAAGGTGTCGAGGTCGAGCTGCCGAATCTGCCGACCGGTCGCCGCGTCGGTGCCCACCAACGTGGTGTCCACCAGCGGCACCGTGATCTCGCGCGTGTCCCAGTCGATGGTGATCGCCACGTCAGCCCCCCGCGGTCGCGCCCCCGTCGAAGGCCGCCACCATCCGCCCGCGCTCGCGGAGCTCGAGCGCCTGGAGCCGAGCATCGAGACCCGCGACGTGCTCGCGGAGCGCCTGCACCTGCGCCTCCGCGCGCTGGGCGCGCGCCTCCATCGCCTCGAGCGCCTGGCGCATCGCAGCGGCGTTCTGGTTCACGAGGCCGACGAGGTGGTCAGGCATCGCTCGTCCGAATCGCCGTGGCGGAGCCGCCGCCGGTGCCCAGAGTGCCCGTGGTCTCGAAGGTCACGATGGGCGTGCCCCCGCCGTCGCGCACTCGCACGAAGAGCGTGCGGTCCGCCAGGTAGATGCTCGTGAAGCTCTCCGACGTCGAGCCTGCGAGGGTGTCGATGTAGGAGACGTAAACGTTCGCGCCCCCCGCGACGTTGTCGCCGGAGAAGTCGAAGGCCGGGATGGTGAACGTCGAGCCGGTGAAGCTCGAGTACGGCACCCGGAGGAAGGTCCCCGACGCCGCCTGGATGCGGATGGTGCCGCTCGAGGGCGTGTCGCTCGGGATGGGCGTCGTCACGTCGACGGTCGTCACCGCGGCGCCCGTGAGCGTGCCCGACGTGGAGAGCTGGTCGACGTCGAGGCCGCCCGCGCCATCCTCGGGCCCGACGAGCACGCGGTCTTCGCCGCTGACGAGACCGAGCACGTTGAAGCTGACGAGGTTCGGCGGGTTCCGGGCGACGTTGTCGAGCGCGGTGAGGAGGTCGGCCTGCCCGAGCTCGGAGAGCGCGACGCCGACGCCGAAGGCGCCGATGATGGCCGAGCCCGTGGACTGGCCGAGGAAGGTCGGCGAGACCGTTCGCTCCGTCGGGGTGCCGTTGACGAGCGCCG
This sequence comes from Myxococcota bacterium, assembly GCA_038750805.1. Classification (GTDB taxonomy): domain Bacteria; phylum Myxococcota_A; class Polyangia; order Polyangiales; family Houyiibacteriaceae; genus CALCTH01. The sequence continues at coordinate 7,061 of JBCDGX010000239.1, read as the reverse complement.
TGGCTCCGCTCGTGCCGCCGGTGATCGAGTCGTTGTCGGCCGGCGCGACGCCGGTGAGGAGCTGGACGTGCAGCGTGCCCGTCGCGCCGTCGTCCTCCACCGCGAGGAGCTGCGCCGTCGCGCCGTTGCCGAACGTGAGCGTCTCCGGCTGCGTCCACGGGCCGCCCGTCTCCCCGTCGTAGGGAATCGAGTGCGTGATGCCGCGGAAGAGCTGCCCGTTCAGGCCGTAAAGGGTCGAGCTCGAGCCTCTCCGCGCGAGCCACTTCGTCGCCTCGTAGAGGTCGTTGATCCCGAAGGCGCCCCCCACGACCCACTCGGAGTAGTAGTCCTCCGGCGTCCCGTTGTTGTCGACGTCGATGGACCGCAGTCCCTCGGTGTTCGTGAAGTCTCCGATGTTCGCGGCGACGGTGCCCTCGGCCGTGTTGTTGTTCAGGTCGTTCCCGTTCGACAGGGCAAGAACGTTGTTGCCCCGGCTCGTCCCGTTGATGCGGAACTCGGCGTAGGTCTGCCCGAACTCTCGGGTGAATCCGAGGAGGCGTCGGCCGTCGATGTCGGCGCCTCCGTCGCGCACCTTCACGAGGAAACGGTGGCTGATGCCCTGGTTCGCATCGGCGTTGAGACCGGTGGTCCAGAAGTTCGTGAGGAGCGCGCCGTTCTGCACGACTTCGATGCGCACGCCCGCGTTGCCGAAGTTGACGATGCCATCGTAGATGGTGGCCCCGCCGGCCTGGACGATGCTCCCGTCGTAGAGGTGCTGGGCGAGCGTGTCGTCGATGTTGAAGCCGTTGAGGAGCGTGATGATGTTGTCGGTGCTCCGGGCGGATGGCGTCGGGTCGGTGATGTCGATTTCGTCGTTGCCGCTCGAGACCGCGTCGTCCGCCAAGTCCTGAAGGAACCGGTGCAGTTCGATCACCGTGTAGTTGTCGGTGGTGCCGGTGTAGCGGATGTTGCCGGTCGCCCGGTCAATCGAGATGTCGTCAGCGATGGGCATGGGTCACTCGTCCAGGGTTTGGCTCACGGGGAGGGTTAGGCCGGCGCTCGGCACGGTGACGGGAGACGCGAGCGAGCCGACATCGAAAGGCTGGTAGAGGGGCGAGGCCGACGCCTTGCGGATGCTGATGCGCACCGCGTAGCCGCTCGTGAGGCCGGGGCTGACGACCACCTCCCCGGAGGCCGGGGCGACCACGTTCGCGAGCTCCTCGACGTCCGCGGCACCCACGACCCGGGAGACGAAGACGCGGGAGTCCTCGACGATGCCGGTGAGGGAGATCGTGGGAGCGTCCGAGGCCTCGACGGTCACCGGGCCGCTGCCCGACACGACCTCGAAGGCCGTGCCCGGGGTGAGCTGCACGGTGACGGCGTTCACAGTCGGGTTGTTGATGCGGAGCGTGCGCCCGCCGCTCACCTGCAGGCCGAGCAGCGTGTAGGTGCCGGCGCCGCCGTCCCCCACCGTGAGGTCCACGGCGGCCGGGTCGTTGGTGACGTCGAAGATGATGCCGAGGGCGGAGTAGTCGCCGGGGGCGGACGTGATGCGGAGCCCGCGCGCGCTCGAGGGGCTGCCCCGGTAGGTGAGGCCGGTGATCGTCGTCGCGACGCCCACCGCGAGCTCTTCCACGTTCTCGAAGAGGCAGCCCGTCAGCGTTGCGTGCGCGGCCGTGAACGTGGCGCAGGCGGAGACCGTGGTGCGGGTGAACGTGCACGTCGCCAGGGGACTCCCCAGGACGGTGACGGCGAACTCGCCGGGCTCGCCCGGGGTCCCCGAGATGACGCAGTCCGTCCACGCGCAGAGGTCCGAGGCGCTCTGGTTGATGCGGAGCAGCCGCCCGTATCCGTCGGCGCCCGCGTCGCCCTGGAAGGGCGCGCCGTAGGTGTCGACGTCGGCGGCGACCTGGGCCTCGCGGGACGCCGCGAGCACTAGCGCGGAGGAGGTCTCCTCGAACCGCGTCAGCGTGCTCCCGTCGCCGATGTCGAGGCCGTAGAGGCAGAAGTAGGGGCGGGAGCTCGAGCCCCCCGCCAGGAACGTGGAGACCGTGTCCCAGAGCACGTTGGAGTTCGCGTCGTTGGGCCACGACTGCTGCGCGTCGTTCAGCGTCTGGAGGCGGCAGGGGTTGCCGGCCTCGCCATCGACGAGCTGGATACGGTCGGCGACGTTGATCCTCCCGATGAAGACCTCCGGCGCGCCGAAGGAGCCCGCATTTCGATGCACCGACAGGCCGAGGGATTCGACGTCGGTGAGGTCCAGCGTCCCGTTGGTGCTGTCGGGCGTCCGGTCGAGGTCGACGACCCAGACCATCCCGGCGTCCGCGCCGAAGCCCGCGCCGATGGGCAGGAACTGGTCGAAGATGCCGGAGATGGACGGCGAGAAGGACGCCATCACGTCGGCGCCCGCGATGTTCCACTGCGACCAGTTGGCGCTCCGGTCGGTGAGCCGGACGGCCATCCCGCCGTTGGCCAGGGACTCGAGGTTGCCGGCGACGTCGAACGTCTGGCAGGCCATCTGGAAGTAGAGGTACTGCCGCGTCGAGAAGTCCGAGGGGGACGTGACGAGGTCGACGGTGCCCAGGGTGATCCCCGCGTTGCCCGCCGCGAAGCCCACGCCGCCCTGCGCGTCGGAGGCCGTGACGCCCGTCCCGGAGAACGAGTTGCCGCCGCCGTCCATGCGGTCGATCTCGGTCAGCTGGTAGTTGATGGTGGGGGCCGGCATCAGGCGGCCTCCCAGCCCTCGCGGAAGTCACGCACCCACTCGAGGACGTGCGGGCCCGGGCAAGCCTTCTTCCCCGTGCCCCCGAAGGGCTTGCTCTCCGAGTGCCCGACGAGGCGCTCCGGCGTGAGCTGCGGGTACCGCTTCATCGCCCACGGATAGAAGGCCTCGGCGCACTCGATTTGGTGCCGGCTCATCGGGGTCTTCGACAGGTTCCCCTGGAAGCAGTTGGCCACCCCGCGGTCGTTCGCGACGCCCCCGGTGTGGTAGGTGCGGCGCTCGTCCTCGTTGCCGCGGTACATCACCCGCGGCCCGTCGCCGAGCTGCCCGAGCCGGACGTCGTGGAAGGGCGTCCAGAACGTGTAGGCGAAGCCCGGCCACGGCCGCATGCGCTTCCCGCGCCGCAGCTTCCACGAGGTCGAGTACTGCGCCGACCGCAGCATGCCGATGAAGCCGGGCTTCCCGAGCGCCCCGGAGTGATGGGACGCGAGGAGGTCGATGAGCTCCACCGGGATGGGCCGAAGGGGGTACCCGCCGCGCGCGGTCGGGAGCTGGCCCACGACGTTCACGAGAACGATGTCGGGGGCGAGCTCCGCCTCGATGTGCGCGCCCTTAGGGACCACACGCATGGCTCAGCCGCCCTTTCCTTGGTGCCGACGCTTGATGGTCGGCGGGGGCGCGGCGGCGTCCGAGAGCCAGACGGCCATGAAGAGCGCGGTCGCGGATACGAGCAACGCGCCTTGCTCGCTGGTCCAGAAGCCGGCCGGGAACGCGAGCTCCGGCACGATCACCAGGCCCGCCGTGACCATCGCTACGAGGCCGGCGAGGCGGCGAGTTGCTCCGCTCACCATGCTCAGCCCTCGGGCGGCTCCGGGAAGTCGTCGGGGAGACGCGCCTTGCGCGGGGGGTTGGTCGCGAGCGCACGGAGCGCGGCCTGGACCTCCTCCTCGGGCACGGCCTCGCCGCGAGCGATCTCGATGCCCTCGATGATGCCCGGCAGGGCGGCGCGCAGGATGACCTCGAGCATCAGAACACCTCCGGCAGGTCGCGGTCGTAGAGACCGAGGAACGCCTGGAGCTCGCGGTACAGCTCCACGAGCGTGGCGAGATGGACGGCGACGGCGGGGCCATCGAGGCCCTCCGTCCCGGCCGCGAGCGTCCACTGCGTGTGGGCCTCCACGGCGAGGTGCTGCGCTTCCGTGGCGCGGTGGCAGCGGAGGACGAAGCCGTCCCCCTCGCGCTGCGCGCGCTCCGTCGTGCAGATGCCCTCGATGGCGTCCGCGGCGACCTCGAGGGCGGCGTGCGCGCCCTGGGCCGTCCTCAGGTGGACCTGGGCGGCCCGGCCGGCGCAGCCAGTGAGCAGGTCGCATGCGACAAGGAGCAACCCCAGCACGACGCCGCGCTTCGCCCAGACCGAAACGGGCGTGCTCATCGCTTCGGGGCTCCGCCGACGGCGAGCCAGCCGAGGGCGCTGTCGAGGAAGGCGAGGACCTTGTCGTCCCCCTTCCACTTCGTGAGCGGCGCGAGGAACTGCAGGAACCCACGCGCCGAAAGCACGACACCCCCGAGCATGGCCAGCCCCGTCTTCACCGTATCCAGCGACAGATCTTCCATCTCACTCCCCCTCTTCCCTCTCCAGGTGCTCGAGAATCCGAGCGACGTCTTCGGCGATGCCGTTGATGCGTTCGGCGACCTTCCCGTTCTCGACCTTCATGCGGTTGACCTCGCCTTCCACCGCGGCGATGGCCGAGGTGTTTGCGCCGATGTCCGCGCGGTCCTGGTCGCTCTGCGCCTTCAGGGTTCCGAACTCGAACGAGATGAGGACAACCGCGCTCAGCACGGTTCCGGCGATGCTCAGAACCTTCCCGGCGTTCTTCACGGCCGGTGGCCAACTCGCGGTCACGACCCGCCTCCGAGGAGCGCCCTCAGTTCCTCAGCGCGCTCACGGGTGACATCGGGCTCTGCCTCCGCCGCAGGGGTGAGCAGCTCGCGCAGCTCGGCCTCACGCTCGGGCGATACCGACTCCGGCGCTTCCCCGGGCGCCCCAGCGGACGCGCGCACGAGTCGCTGGAGGGCGGCCCCTGCGGCCCCTGCGTCTGCGGTCGCGCTCTCCGCGACGGCAGAGGCGCCGCGGGTGAGTCTCGCCGCGCCGCCGAGCGCCATCGCTTCGACGGCCGGGGTCCTCGCGACGCGCACCGCGGCCGGGGCGAGGATCGCTCCCAGCCCGCCGGCACCCGCGCCGCCTCCGCCTGCGGCCAGCAGATCGAGCAAGCCGATCGGACTATTGCCCGCCGAGCGAGCGTCGGCGTTGCCAGCGGCGGCCGCCATCTCCTGGGCGACGGCGAAGCGACGCTGAGCGTCGAGGTAGGCCGCGGCGCCCTCGGCGCCTCGGGAGCGACGAACGACCTCCCGCTCCATTTGCTTGTAGAGGCGCTCCCGCGCTTCGTGAGCGACCGGGTTTTCTTGGCGGCTCCGAAGCCGACGAACCTCCGCGCCAGCGCGCTGACGCATCGCGAGCAGCTCATCGAAGGTGAGCGGCCCCATGCGCTGCTCAAGGGCCTGGCGCTCCCGACGCAGCATGGCCCGCGCGCCGTCGTCCAGCGTCGTGCTCGCCGTGCCCGCGATCGCTCGGTCGAGCGCCGCCACCATAGGCGACGTGTCCACGAGTTCGTTCGCGAGCGATCGCTGGAGGTCCTGGAGCTCGGCGCCAAAGCGCTGGCGAATGGCCTCGCCCTGTAGACGGAGGGAAGCCGTGCCCGCGAGTCCGCCCGTGGGCGCCAGCCCGAGCTCCTGCGCCGTTTCCGCGAAGCGCTCGATATTGTCGCCGAGCGGACGGCCGCGGTGACCGGGCACCGAGCGGCCCACCCGCGCGAGCTCGGGCCGCCGTGTGTCCTTGCCGGCAATCGCCTGCCGAAGGCGCTGGACCCGGGCCTGGCGCTCGAGCATGTCCGCGCCTTCCGCAAGGCGCCCCGCGAGCCCTGGACGGCGCGGGGGCTCCGGCGGGCGGTAGCCACCGCGGCCCATCGGGAGGCCGGCGCGAACCGGGTCGGGAAGATCGGGCGCCGTCATCCGCGCTCCCGCGGCGATGTCGACCATCTCGCTCGGCGGCAGGTCGTAAGCCGCTTCTGCCGGAGCCTCGCGCCCGGTCACGTCGAAGGTCGGCGCCGCTTGCCGTGCGCCCGAGACGGTCGGGACGTTGTTCTCCAGCTCGAGGTCGAGCGCCGTCACGGACTCCGGGCGGCCCGCGCGCCGTGCGCGCCGCAGGTCCCGGCCGGTCAGCGGGACCTCCTCCCGACCCGTCACCCGCGCGCCGCCGCTGAGCAGCACCTCCCGTTCCCCTTCGTTGATGCTCCGGAGGTCGGCCCCGCGCCGCGCGTGCGTCCGTAGAAGCACCTGTGACTGCCCCGCCTCGGGCTGGCGCCCGAACCGCATCGCGACCGCGGGGTCATCCGAGAAGGACGCGACGGGCCCGAGGTCGAAGGACTGGCCGGGCGTCAGGCCCGCGAGCTGCTCGTCTGGGAGTGCGAGGCCTCGCACGAGGTCGGACGGCGCGAGCTCGCGCTGCGTGAGCGGCGACAGCGTCTCCGGCGCCACGCCGCGGGCCGCGGGCCCGCCGGTCACGTAGGCGGAGAGAGGCCCACCCACATCCTCGTACGCCCGCTCGGCGCCCGGGAACACGGGCTCGCCCTCCAGCGAGAAGATGGGGTAGCCCTCGTCCACGATGGCGCGACCACCGGCCTCAACGCCGCCATGCAGCTCGGACGGGCTGTGCCCGAGGAGCAGGTCGGTGTCGTCGAGCTGGCGGAGGGCCGACTCGGGGACCTCCGGCGACATGGCGAGCCGCGGTGGGCGGAACGCGGCGCCGTCCGGCACTACCGAGCTCGGGTTCGCGGGCGGCAAGAGCTCCGCGAGCGTGGGCTGGGCGGACTCCGGGATGCCTCCGTCCACCGCCTCCGCGACGCGCTCGTTGGGGGGCGCAGCACCAGGGGCACGGGGGATCTGCGGCGCGGGCGCCGGGCCCTGCGCCAGGCGACGCTGGCCAGCGAGCCCGAGAGCTGCCCCGCCCCCGAATGCGCCACCCCAAGCGGCGCCTTCGAGTGCGTCGCCCACGACCTCGCCGGCGGTTTCGCCCTCGGAGTTCCCAAACCCCTCGATGCCGCCGTAGATCGCGCCGTCGGTTGCGGCGCCGGCTACACCAACCCGGCCCAGGCTCGCCATCGGCATCGCGGCCATGGGCGCCATGCCCAGCACGTCACCGGTCCGGCGCTGACCCTCATCCACGCCGGCCTGGAAGCCGCGGGCCTCGTCGCGGATCCCCCGGTAGGCATCCCCGAAGGACGTCCCCGGGGGAAGCTCCCCGG
>JBCDGX010000238.1:0-8119 GCA_038750805.1 Myxococcota bacterium | reverse complement strand
GCGCGCCGGGCGGGGATGCCGCCCGGCGCTCGGGGCTCAGCCGAGCGCGGCCGGGTCGCGCTCGGGCGCGCCCGGCGCGAGGGCCGGGGCGTCCGTGACGTCAGCCAGCCCGTCCGTCTCCTCGACGAGGCGCGCCGCGCCCGTGGCGCAGGAGAAGCTGCGCGCCCGGGTCTGCACGCCCTCGCCGGCGAGGATGCCGTCGAGCACGAAGTAATCGGCCTGCGCCCGCGCCGCGTCGAGCTCCATGGCCACGTACCCGCGCTGCGTGAAGTCGCCGTAACGAAGGGCGGGGTTCGCCTCCTGGATGAGCCGGAGCGCGGTGGACGCGTCCGGCTCGTCGAGGGCCGGCGACGTGACGCTCGAGCACACGAACTCGACGGCGAGGGACCCCGCGCCGGTTTCCGGGTCGTAGTCGCCGGGGTCGTTCCCGTCGCGCGGCAGGTCGTTCGCCCAGTGCGAGTGGATGTCCCCGGTGAGCACCACGACGTCGCTCCGCGGCTCGATGAGGTCGAGGAGCCGGGTCCGCGCGGCCGGATAGGATGCCCAATCGTCGAAGCTCGGGCTCGCCGGCGTCGTCCCCGAGGGCCCCTCGACCACGAACTGCCCCACCATCACCTGCTGCACCAGGATCTTCCAGCGCGCCGAGGACGCCTCGAGGCGCTCGGCGAGCCAGGCCTCCTGGTCGGTCCCGAGGAGCGTGCGTGCCTCGTCGCCGAACGCGGGGCTCGTCGCGCGCTGCTGCACCGTCCGGCCCCAGAGGCGCGTGTCGAGCAGGAAGAAGTCCGCGAGGTCGCCGTAGCGGAGCTCGCGCCAGATGCGGAGGGGCTCCCCGGTGTCCCGGATGGGCATCCACTCGAGGTAGACCTGGAACGCGATGGCCTTGCGCTCCTCCCAATCGCCCTCGCCGTCCTGGTGGTTCTCGGCGCCGTCGACGTAGCTGTCGTTCGTGGACTCGTGGTCGTCCCAGACCGTGAGGAAGGGGTGCTGCTGGTGCACGGCCTGCAGATCCGGGTCCCGCCGGTACTGCGCGTAGCGCATGCGGTAGTCCGCGAGGCTCACGATCTCCGTGGGCGGCTCGTAGTCGCGCACGTCGCCGTACTCGCCGTTGCCGTACTCGTAGATGTAGTCGCCGCAGTGGATGACCGCGTCGAGGTCCGCGCGCTCGGCGAGGTGCCGGTAGGCGTGGAAGTAGCCGTGGGCGAGGCTCGAGCAGCTCACGACGCCGAAGCGAAGGCGATCCGACGCGCCGCTCGGCGCCGTGCGCGTGCGGCCGATGAGGCTGCCCTGATCGGTGCCCGTGGCGAACTGGTAGTAGTACGTCGTCGCCGCCGAGAGCCCGGTCGCGTCGACCTTCACCGTATGGTCCGCGGCCGCGTCGGCCACGGCCGTGCCCGAGGCCACGACGTCCGTGAGCCCCGGATCGGTCGCGATGGTCCACGCGACCGGGACGCGCTCCTCCGTGGTCGTCACGCGCGTCCACAGGATCACCGCGTCGGCGAGCGGGTCGCCGCTGGCCACGCCGTGCTGGAAGGCGTCGCCGAGCGCTTCCGGGAAGCTCACCTCGGGCGCCGGCGGGCCCATGTCGACGCCCATGTCCACGCCCATGTCGGCGCCGGCGTCGATTCCGCCGTCCGTCGGCTCACCGTCGTCGTCGCCGCAGCCGATGAGGGCGACGCTTCCGCCCACGCCGAGTCCGACACGCCGAAGCCAGCTCCGCCTACCGATCGTCATTGCTACCTCGCTCTTCGCCGAGAGTCGTTCCTGCCCGTGCCGATCCGTCGGCGCCCCGAGCTGGCGTACTCTCGCGCCCGCCCGGCCCCACGTGCACCCCTCGTTTCGCAACGGAGGGCGAACGCGCGCGTGACATCACGGATGCAGAGTGCCGTGTCACGCGACGGAACGCCTGCCGTCACCTTCCGGTGGAAAAGCGCGACCACTCCGGCGCTCGCAGGCCGGCGGCGGTCCGCGCGTGGGCGCGGCCGGGCCCGGCGAGCGTGGCGATCGCCGTGTCCGTCATCCTCCACCTCTCCGACCTTCATCTCCTCGCGGAGCACCAGCCCGAGCAGGAGCAGGTGCTCGCGGCCCTCGTCGAGGCCATCGCCGAGGACGCCAAGCGCCGCGGGCGGGGCGTCGACCTCATCGCGATCACCGGGGACGTCTTCGACTCGTCCACGGCGGACCAGCCTCAGGCCGTCCGCGCCTTCAACGCGCTCCTCGGGGACGTGCACGAGGTGATCGGCGGGCGCGTGCCGACGGTGGTCATCCCGGGCAACCACGACCGGCGCGTCGGCGGCGTCGTCGGCCCGCACCGCGGGGACCTCTTCGACGCGCTCGCGGCGGGCACGCCGCCGGACGTCTACGTGCACGGCTCGGACACGCCCTTCCTCAGTGCGGTCGTCCCCCGGCGCTTTCACGGGCAGCCCTTCTGCCTGCTCGCCTACGACTCGACCTACCTCCCGCAGGGCCTCCTGAGCGCCGGCGGGACGCTGCGGCAGGAGGACCTCCTCTGGGCCGCCGCGCACCTCGAGGGCGAGGACCCGGATCTCCCGGTGGTCTTTCTCGTGCACCACCACCTGGTGCCCACGCCGATCACCGACTTCGAGCCCATCGAGACCGGGGACCGGTCGCGCCTCTTCCGCTGGGGCATCCAGGAGCTGCTCCCGCGCCTCGTCGCCCACGGCGATCGCGAGGAGCTGATGATGACGGCCCTCGGGGCCGGCACGGCGCTCTCCACGCTCCACACGCTCGGCCGCGCGGTGCTCGTGCTCCATGGTCACAAGCACAACGCGACGGCGCGGAGCCTCGACGCGACGACCGCCGGCCAGGGCGACGTGATCATCGCCTCCGCCGGCAGCGCCGGCACCGCCAAGAGCCTCATGCAGCAAACCACGCGCCGGGCCGCGCGCATCTGGCCGAGCTTCAACGTGGTCGAGCTCGACGAGGACGCGCTGAGCATCGAGGCCGTGTCCTTCGGCTGGAAGGGCCGGAGCCGCGGCGTCATCGACCAATGGCCCCTCGTCTGGGCCGGCCGCGAAGGCAGCCAGTGGCAGGTGGCGCCGGCCCCCGTGAGCTCGCCGAAGGTGGGACCGCGCGTCGCCACCGACGAGGCCCGCTGCGTGCTGCGTCCCTCGCGCATGGACGGGCGCTGGGACCTCGAGTGCCGCCGGCACGTGACCCCGGACCTCGAGGCGCCGCGCCTTCCCCACTACGTCGAGACCCTCGACGCGATCCGCGGCGGTCGCCTCGAGCTCCTCGAGGCCGGAGGGGCCAACGGGCACGCGTCGCAGGAGCCGCTCCCTCACGACCTCCATCTCGGCTTCGAGCCGGCGCGGTACCGGATGGTCGGCGGGGTGCCGCGGACCTTCGCGGAGGCCCGGCGCCTCGGCGGGGACGCGGCGAGCCCCTTCGGCAGCGTGGAGCTGCTCGTGCGCTACACGGCGGGCTCGGCCAGCCTGGTGATGGCGGCGCCGCCGCGCATCCTCGAGGCTGGCTTCGCGAGCGCCGTCGACGTCGGGACGGGCCTCGAACGGCCGGTGAAGGTGCAGCACGAGCACGGTCAGGTGCGCGTCTCGCTCGAGCCCTGCCCGGCGCGCACGCTGCTTCGCTTCTACTGGCCCCTCGACGGCCTCCGCCCGCGGCGCGTGCCCTCGCTGGTCGACGCCCGCCCGGCGCCGCCGGGGACGGAGGCCCCCGTCGTGGACGAGGCGCCCGCCGCCGACGCCGACGCCATCCCGCTCCGTTAGTACGCCAGACCGGACTCCCCGGGCTGGCCCAGCAGGCTTGTTCTCCCGCCCGCGGCCGTGCGACGCACGACGACATGCGAAGCCTCGCCCTCGCCCTCGCGCTCTTGGCCTGCGGCGGCCGCGCCGAACCCGGCGTCGATCCCGGCAGGCCCGTCGTCGAGCCCCCGGCCCCCCGCGTGTCCGCGCCGCCCGATGATGCGCTGATCGAGGCCATCGCCCGGCCGCCCATGCTCGACGCCGCCGGCGCGAGCGCCCTGCGCGAGGCCGTGCTCGCCGAGCTCGCGTTGGGCTCGGTGCCGTCGGCCCCCGCGGTGGGTGCCATGCGCCCCGCCCTCGCCGAGCGCTCGAGCGCGGACGCGGCCACGCGCCAGCAGCTCTACGCGATGCTCTCGCACCAGCTCATCGCGGGCGCGCCCCACCGCAAGGGACAGACCTCCGAGCGGCTGATCCGCGTCGAGCCAGCGCTCGTTTTCGCACCCGACGGAACGGCGACGCTGACCTTCGAGACGCTCCGGCCCGTGCCCGGCGCCAACGTGACCTTCGGCCATCGCATGCCCGAGGATCCCCTCGGCCTCGCCCGGCTCCGGCGGCGTTCGTCGGCGCTCGAGGATCGGGCCGACGTGCCTGGAGGGCATCGCTACCGGCTCCGCCTCGACGCGAAGGGCGTGCTTCGGCCGCACTACGACGTCGCGCGCATCCTCCAGACGAAGCGCGGAGTGCTCGTGTGGCGCCTGGAGGTGCTCGACGCGCTCGTCGGGACCAGCCGCGTGCTCGACGGGGAGACGGCCTTCCGCTGCGACCCCTGCCAGGGGCCGGCGGCGAGCTTCGTGCAGCTTCCCTCGCTGCGCCTCGGTCCCTTCGTCGACCAGGTCGGCCGGAGCTCGGCCATCGTCAGCTTCGACACGGACGCGGCGACGGCGGCGTGGGTGGCGTTCTTCCCGGAGGGGCGCGAGGCCAAGGTCGTCGCGAGCGCGGCGCCGGGCACGCACCACGAGATCGCCCTCGAGGGCCTCGAGGCCGGGACGCGCTACCGCTACCAGCCCGTGGTCGTCGACCGGCGCGGCGAGGCCCACGTGCACCGCGGCGGGACCTTCGAGACCGAGCCCGAGGCGCTCACGCGCTTCGAGATCGTCGCGCTCTCGGACAGCCGGAGCGGGCTCGGGGCGGCCGACGCGATGTACGGCGGCACGAACGCGCGCGTGCTCCGCGGCCTGCTCGAGACGGCCCTCGCGCGAGGTCGGCCGCGGGCCATCGTCTTCGTCGGGGACCTCGTGGACGGCTACACGACCTGGCCGCGCTCCCTCGCCTTCGAGCTCGAGATGTGGAAGCGCGCCGTGCAGCCGGTGCACGCCCACGTGCCCCTCTACGAGCTGATGGGGAACCACGAGTCCCTCCTCGATCTCTGGCTCGAGGGCTGGGCGGCGGATCGCGCGGAGCCAAGCGCCGAGGACGTGTTCGCCTCGCAGTTCGTGAACCCCGAGGGCGGTCCCGAGGCGGCCGAGGGCGCGCCGACCTACCGCGAGAACACCTACGCCGTGGACGTCGGCACGGCGCACCTCGCGATGCTCAACTCCAACTACGACTACCGCTCGCATCCGGGCCGGGAGGACCACCCCGCGGGCCCCGGCGGGAACCGGGAGGGCTGGGTCGACGACCGGACCCTCGCCTGGCTCGACGCCGACCTCGGCGCCGCGCGCGCGGCGGGGCAGAAGCACCTCTTCGTCTTCGCTCACGAGCCGGGCTTCCCGAACGGCGGGCACGTGCGGGACGGGCTCTACTGGAACGGCGACCCGGTGGTGCTCGCGCAGCGGGCGAAGCTCTTCGCCATCCTCGGGCGCCACGGCGTGGCGGCGATCGTGCACGGCGACGAGCACAACTACAGCCGGGTGCTCGTCGACGAGGCGACGCTCGGCGCCCCGATCGAGCGCCCCGTGTGGCACCTCGTGAGCGGAGGCGCCGGCGCCCCCTACTACGCGCAGGACGCGAGGGTGCCCTGGGCCGAGCGCGTCGCGGCCTTCGACGCGCGCCAGCACTTCCTGCGCCTCCTGATCGACGGCGACGAGTGCGCGATCCAGGCCGTGAGCCGCGAAGGGGCGGTGATCGACCGCTTCGACGTGGCGGAGCACTGAGCGGCGCTAGGCTGCGGTGTGGCCGTCCTGCTTCTCACCGTCGAGCTCGTCGCCGTCGCGACCTTCGTCGCCGTGGCCGGGAGCGCGTGGAGGCGCGCGACGCGCCTCGCGATGCGGCCCAGCGCTGGGGGCTGGTGTCAGCTTCGCGTGGCGGTGAGGCCGGCGGTCGTGCTCTGGGCCATGGGGAAGCTCCGCTCCCTGGCTCAGGTGATGTTCGTCGTCATCGGCATGAACGCGTTCGGTGAGGACGCCGCCCAGCAACCGTACGTGCTGAGCCAGGTCTTGCGCCGTGCTTCCCACGACGCGCTTCCGTGGACCGCGACCGCCTGGATCCTCGTGCTGATCGTGCACGTGATGGCGGCCATGGGCAGCCACCGCCTCGACCGTGTCGATCGCTCGGTCAGCGCCTTCTAGCGCAGCGCCGGGGGGCGGACGCTTCCGCGGAGCGCGCGGGCGAGCGCGGCGCGGAGCTCCGCGGGACGGATCGGCATCGTCACCACCGCGCGCGCCCCGGCGTTGATCGCCTCGACGGTGGCGTGCGCGTTGCCGCGCCGAATCAGCACCAGCACGGGCACCGAGCCCAGCGCGCGCAGGTCGCGCACGAGGCCGAGCGCGTCCTGGACCACCGTCGCGTCGACGACGGCCAGGAGCGGCCGCGGGATCTGGTCGCAGAGACGCAGCGCACTCGCGGGATCCCAGGCCATGCGGAGGTGCCCGAGCGCCTCGAGGGGCGCCCGCAGGCGGGTCAGCGTCTTGCCCGCGTCGCCGACGAGGACGACGGTGCGGGCCTCTCCCGGAGGCTTGCGTCGCGCGACCATCACCTTCCTAAACGCGCCGCGGCGCGTTTTCGGCTCAAGAAGTTTTCGAATCGGCCGTACCGCCGGCGCCGCGCGGCCGAAGCAACCGAAAGGTCGGGAAGGGTGGGGGCCTGTGGTTTGGTTGGGGCGCCGTGACCCCTCGCTTCTTGCTACTCGCCCTCCTCCTCGCCGCCTGCGGTGGCGCCTCCCTCCCGCTGCGCACGCCGGTCCCGCCGCCGGACCCGGCCATCGCGGAGGCCGCGCGCGAGGCCCTCGCCGCCGCCGAGAACGTGAGCCGCGGCGCCGTGGTCGTGCTGGACGCTACGAACGGCCAGGTCCTCGCGCTCGTCGGTCGCGGCCCGCTCGGTGACCAGGAGGGCCTGCGCGTCGCCCCGACCGGCTCGACCTGGAAGGCGCTGACCGTCGCCGCGGCCCTCGAGGCGGGGCTCGACCCGGCCCGCCGCTTCGAGGACCTCGAGGGGCGCTGGGGCGAAGGCGCGGCGGAGGTCCGAGACTGGGAGCCGCGGCCCTGGCACGACGCGCGGAGCACCATCGTGCACTCCTCGAACGTGGGCGCGGCGCTGATCCTCCACGAGGTGGGGCCGAGCCCGCTCCTCACCCTCGTCGACGCCCTCGCGCTCCGCGAGCCCATCGAGCTGCCCCTCGGCATCGCGCCGGCGACGCCGGTCCCGAGCGCCGTGGCGTGGAACCTCCCGGTGCCGGACTGGGGACGGCTCGCGCCGCAGGCGCGGCCGTGGGCGGGCGGCATCGGCATGGAGGCCACGCCGCTCCACCTGGCCGTCGCCTACGCGGCCATCGCCAACGACGGGATCACCTACGCGCCCACGCCCGACGGCACCGGCGGCCGGCTCCGGGCGCTCCGGTCCGAGACCGCGCGCGCGGTGCAGGAGATGCTGGTGGCGGCCGTGCTCGAGGGCACCGGCGGGCCCGCGGGCGTCGAGGGCGTGCGCGTCGGCGGAAAGACCGGAACGTCCCGCTTCGAGGGCGGCGGCGGCGCGCTCTTCGCGGGCTTCTTCCCGCCGCGGCGGGTGGCCGTGGTGCGCGTCGAGGGCTCCGGGGAGCTCTACGGCGGGGGGTCGGCGGGGCCGGTCTTTCGAGACCTCGTCCAGCGTCTCGCGGCCCAGCCTTGATCCGCGCTTGAACGCTGGGGATCGCTCGCGACGCACTGCGTCGTCGCCCCTTCGATCCGTCGAAGCATCCCCTGAGCGGCGGGAAAACCTAACGATCTTCGTGCCGTTGGGGTGCCAAAGGAAACACCCGGCGGCGTTCAGGCTGGCCGGGTGCCGTCCGCGACGTTATAGAAAGCGCAGGTGGCTACCCGAGCAGCCAGTCGCTGCTCACCCACCGAGGACAAGGGCGAGAAGTTGGGCAGTCAGCCCCACATGGGTGTGAAACCGAACCGGCCGGTGCTTCGGCGCCGCGCCTCCGG